>NZ_NRQV01000045.1:0-23829 GCF_004119505.1 Flavobacterium sp. YO64
GGAATAATGGGTAAAATAGATTTAAAAGATAAATAGAATGTAAATAAACCATTGATAGTAGATTGCTTTTACGATCCAAGTACTCCAAATTTTACGATACTCAACATAGGGATATAAAATTCCTATTACAGCAACTATTGCAAAAGAAGGTATTACATGTTTTATCCAATATGTCTTTTCTGTTGATGTGTTTGTTTTTAAGTATAAAAAAAGAAAAGGGCCAATAAGAACGCAGGCCGAAAGACCGATCTGAATGAATATATTTGATAGGTTTGGGTTGAAATAAAAAAAAACTGATTTAACAATTCTAATACTTAGAACTAATAGGAGCAGAGATAGAAAGTAGTTTGTATTATTTTTTTTTGCATTTATTGCAAAATATAATGAAAGCAGTAAGCCGTTAAAAGCTCCTAATGCACTAAAGAAAAAAAGCAACTGATTTGATCCTGTCATTGTTTATCTAAATAGCTGTTTATTTAATACAACACCAATTCTTAAAAAAGGAGTGCTATTTATTGAGCTAATATAAGTAATATCTTCACTATAATTTACTTCTGAATTCAAATTAATACTATTCCTTCAATAGATTTTTCCTTAGTTTATGTCTTTCTTCTTTAAACATCTGCCTCTTGGTTCGTCTCCGCTATAAAGCACAATTTCAGAATGCAGGAATTCTGCAGCTTCCGCTGAATCTTTTACTTTGACAGCGCTTCGCTTTAACATTTCTGCTTCATAATCTGTAAGCACACTTTGTCTGATGCCTTTTTTTCTCCATTGCGACAAAGGTTTACATCCTTTCAGTATTTTGCGGGCTAGCGAAAGTGCGTCTAAGATAGCTTGATTTGCTCCTTGTCCTTTAAATGGACTCATTGGGTGAGCGGCGTCTCCGATCAAGGTTGCATATGCTGCTTTTTCAAGCAATTCTGGTTTTAGCAATTCTCGGTCGTATACAGGATAACCAGAAATTTGAGCTTCTAAAGTGGCGCCTACAATCTGAGGAACGGGATTGTGCCATTGTGTTCTGCGAAGTGCTTCTTCTTTAAGAGCTTTTGGTCCTAAAGCACTTAATGCCTTGGCTTCATTTTCAGACATTGGAAAACTAAGCTGCCACATAACTGAATCTCTTGTATAAGGCATAACGTAAATGCGTTCATTTCCATTGGCAGTTTGAAATACTGTTGCTGAATCTAACAAAGAACTTTCAAGATTTTCAAGAGCACTTAAAGGACAAATTCCTAATATTACAATACAGTCTAGATAGCGCAGAGGAGTGCTATCATCGCCAATTAAGAGTCTGCGTACAGAACTTCGAATACCATCTGCACCAACTACAAGATCGGCTTTGGTTTCTATTATATTTCCGTTTACTTGAAAACTTAGGCTGACGCCTTCATTAGATTCTTTTATATCTATTAATTGATGGTCCCATTGAATTTTATCTTGTCCGCCTAATTGCTCCAGCATTGCTAAACGCAGCGCTTGTCTGGCGATATGTATATTATTACGTTTTGGAGAAATTTTTTCGTGTGATTGTATCCATTTTCTAATTCCCCATTCCCCAATTATTTTTCCATCGGTATTATGTACGATGTGTCTGGTTGAAACTACTCCTTCTTTTAAGGTAAAAATTCCTAGTCCTTGGATCGCTTTACTGGCTTGTTGCAAAGTAAGTCCATAACCTTGAGATCGAGCATCAAAATTATGATCTCGTTCAAAAAGAGTAAAAGGAATTCCGCGGTGTAAACAAGCCGTTGCAAGAGCAACACCGCCTATGCCGCCTCCAATAATGGCAACATGAGGATAGTTTTCAGTATCTGGTGCTGGGTGATTTACAGAAGGAATTAAGCCTGAACCTGAACATTTTGTACAAGGATGCTTTGGAGCCTTAGGACGAGCGGGAGCAGTTCCTTCTTTATTTGTTTTTTCAAATTGATCTAAAGCTGCTTGATAGCGCAATCGTACCTTTTTGCTAAGTCTTTTGGTTATTTTGCCTCGTCCTTGACATTCTTGGCAGACAGCCCAGTTTGTTTTCTCATTTTCAACGTTATTCACTTCTTTTTTGTTTTTCAACTTGCTGTCTAAATAAGTTAAGATTTATTCTATTTCTATAAATAGACATTTATTTTTTTAATCAAGAATGGTTTGTATTATTGAGAATAACAATTACGAGATTAATAGTTGTTGATTTTTATTATGCGAAGATAAGAAATATTCTTGCTATCGTAAGAATCTCAGTTTTTCAAAACCTTCAAAGTCATTTGATTTTGAAGGTTTTTATTGTTTTGCTCTCTTTGCTTTATTCTGTCAATTTCGTTTCGATTCCGCTTGTAAGCCATAGGAATTTTTCGTTAAACTCGGATTTTTCAATTTCGTTTTTTAAGGATTTTACAGATTGTTTAAAATGCCACCATCCCTCATAATGAATTGGAATTACAATATTTGGATTTAAAAGCTGGGTTGTTTTTAAGGCTTCTTCACCATTCATTGTCACTCGCAAGTTCTTTTTTAAATATGGAAATGCACCTGCACCTAAGTGTAAAATGGCAATGTCTACTTTTTTCTTTTTTTCTAATTGTACTAAACCATCAAAAAATACTGTATCTCCAGAAATATAGATACAGCCGTTTGTTTGATCTTCCCATTCTATTGTAAAACCAAGAACTTTACCCATGATTTTGTCTAATCTTCTAATGTTTGTATGCTGTGCAGGTATGGCAGTTATTTTCAGCTGTTTTACTTTTGGAGTTTCTACTTGATATTCTTCCCAATTATCAAGGCCAATTGTGTTACTGTTTTTTAGACGTCTAACGGCATCTTTTGTAGAGAGAACAACTGGAACGGTTTTGATAAAATTTCTACCTTGATTATCTAAATTGTCTTTGTGATGATCGTGACTTAACAGCACTAAATCGACTTTGCCAATTTGTTCTGTTGACAACGATGGATCAATATATTTTTTTGAAAAGGCTAGGGGACTGCTGACATACTTAGGAAAAAAGATGTCTTTTTTGTCTAATGTCGGGTCTGTTAGAATTTTGAAACCATTAATGTTTATTAAAACACAAGCTGTGTCAATATGCGTAATTGTAACTTTCATTTTGTATTAAATTTTAGTTTTTAAAATAGTAATACAAAGCTCTGTTTATTAAAAGTTTTAAGAATTGACTTTGGTCAAGTAATGCGTTTTCTGATTCGGCTTAAGGTTTCTGGAACTACGCCGATATAAGATGCAAGATATTTTAATGGAATTTGTTGAATGTATTTTGGCTGTTCAAGAAGCAATTTGCTGTAACGTTCTTGTGGTGATTTTGTCAACAGATCTAATTCTCTTTTTACTTTTTTATCTAATAAATATTCTGTTGCGATGCGGCCTAGTTTTTTGGCTGTTTCGCATTTCGTATACAGCTTTTGTAAATTCTCGTATGAGATGGAGTGCAGTTTACAATCAGTTAGAGTTTGAATGTAAATTTTAGTTTTTGTTCTACTATAAAAGGAATCGTATGCACAATAGAATGAATCCTTAAAGGCAAAATCAAATGTAATTTCCTTTTCGTTTGCAATCACATAATATCGAACAATTCCTGTGTCTACAAATGATAAATAGTTCTCCAATTGCCCATCCACTAAAATTAATTCGTTTGCTGAAAATTCACGAGTTTTTATACAATTTAAAAATTCGGACAAATCACTTTCTGAAAAGCCAAGTTTGCTAAAATATGCTATTAATGATGTCATTATAATTGTTTAGAACGGATTTAATGCTAGTTGTTTTTACATTCCAGGCCAGTACAAAACATTAAATTTATGTCCGTCTAAATCTGAAAAACCAAAAGTGTAGCCTAAATCATAGTTTGAGGGTTCAAGAAAAATTTTACCTCCAGCTTTTCTGACTGCTTCTGCCCATTGATCGACTTCTTCTTTACTTTTTGCTGACAGCGAAAATATAATTTCATTTCCTTTAGATAAATCGGCTATTTCAGGCATGAATTTTTGAAGCTGCTCTTTTAAATAGAAATGGATAATAAATTTGTTGTCTCCAACAAAAAAGCTGGTTATTTCTTTCGAACTTCCATTTGATTTAAATCCCAGATCTGTATAGAATCTAGTGGTTCTTTCCAGATCCTTTACTGCTAAATTAGCCCATATTTGTTTTGTTTCCATAAGCTTAACTTTAAGAATATAAAATTAAGCTTTTATTGATTTATCTGGTTGAATAACAGTTAAAAAAACAAATATAGTCGTAAAATATTCTTTAATAAATAGGTTCCCAAAGCTCAATCTTGTTGCCTTCTATATCCATAATATGTATAAACTTTCCGTAGCTGTAGGTTTCAATTTCGTCAAGAATTGTTACACCATTTTCTTTGAGCTTTTCTACAAATGCTTCAATATTTTGAACACGATAGTTAATCATAAAATCTTTTTTGGATGGAGAAAAATATTCATCTCCTTTTTTAAAAGGACACCATTGTGTCGATTCTATTTGTTCTGGTTTGTCACTATTTCTTGATTCAAAACTTGCAGAACCCCATTCGTTGATTTCAAAGCCTAAATTTTCAGCATACCAATTTTTGGTTTCCTGCGGATTATCTAAAAAAAAGAAAACACCGCCAATTCCGGTAACTTTTGGTGTAGTATTATCTGGTTGATTTTTTGAAGTTTCCATATTATTTTTGGGTTTATAAGTACTAAAGTATGAACTTTTATCTTTTTGAATCTAATAAAATTAAAAAAAAGGAGGTCAAAAAGTAAGATTGTCATTACTGCTTCTTAAAAATTTCTACATCCTTAACAGCAAGTCTTACACTAAGCCAATCCTTAAATTTCTTTTGATCATTTTCATTAAAAGTCCCTTTACCGTCATAGATTACAGCAGTAATCGCATAGGTGCTGTCACTTTCAGTAACGAAATTTGTTTTTGTAACAGATAATGAAGAGATAGCAGGAAACAAAGTTTTAGTCTCCTTTAAAAGTTGCTCGTTATCAAATTTATTTTTAGCAAGTTCCTTTTCGAGATGCAAAAGCTTTAAATCTTTCGCATCCATTTCGTTTTCACTGCTTTTAATTTTATTTAAAAGATCATTTTTCAAAGGGTTCTGTTTATCATCGCTGTCTTGTCTAATAAGAAGTTCAGTTCCCTTTAAATATTTATTTCTGTTCAGTTTAGTTTTAAGTTCTTTTATTTCTTGCGCATCAAATTTTTTAGAAAGAAAAGCCAATTCAATTTTTTTCTTCTGCGGATTAAACTCCGTTTTTTTATACACCACAGTATATCCCTTACTGCTAAATTCATCATCAAGAAAAAGATCTACATTTTTTTTAAACTGCTGTTCAACATATAATGAAAATGCAAGATAACTGCTGGGTATCAACATACTGGTAGTAACCACAACGATAATAAGTTTTACTCTTTTTTGCTGTTTTTCATCAATTTGTTTTACCGGCGGATAATTCAAATATTTTATGATCAAGAAAGTAGCAATGCCTATAAAAACACAGTTTATAATATACAAATAAAAGGCTCCAAGAAAAAATGTCCACTGCCCAGTTGCCAGTCCATAACCTGCCGTACACAAAGGCGGCATTAATGCTGTTGCGATTGCAACTCCTGGAACAGGATTTCCTTTTTCAGTTCTTGTAATTGCAATAACTCCCACAATACCACCAAAAAAGGCAATAAGAATATCATAAATATTAGGAGAAGTTCGTGCTAACAATTCGGATTGAACATCTTTGAAAGGACTTAAGTAAAAATAAAGTGTTGAAACGGCTAAACTTACAAAAGTAGCATTTAGAAGATTTCGTAATGATTTTTTTAAAAGAGCAAAATCATAAATACCCAATGCGAACCCAGCTCCAACAATAGGTCCCATTAATGGAGATATAAGCATGGCACCAATAATTACAGCGGTCGAATTTACATTTAACCCAACCGAAGCGACCATAATTGCACACGCCAAAATCCATAAATTTGCTCCTTTAAATTCAATGTCTTTCTTTACCTGTTCAAGAGTTAAAGCTCTGTCATTTTCGCCTTCACGTAAATTTAAAATATCTATAATCTGCTTCATGTTTTCCCTGAGATTTAATTGAACCTAAAGTCACTTTATTTACTAATTTAAAACAATTTAAGGGATAAAGCACTAGAAGAGGTGTTATTTATTCTCGTTTTTCTTTTTTAATATTAAATGACAAAGACATTAAAAACAATCGAAAATAAATCATAAAATTTCGAATTTGTTTTTATTTATGTATTTAACTACGTAGTTTTGCATTATAAAATTTATACTATATGAAACTTGTTATTAAACCTGTCGATAATCAATATTCGAACGACATTGTAGATTTGATATTAAACATTCAGCAAAATGAGTTTAACGTTGCAATTACAATTGAAGATCAGCCGGATTTGCTAAACATAACTAATTTTTATCATGCAGGAGGCGGAAGCTTTTGGGGGTGTTTTATTAATGATGAATTAGTTGGAACCATTGCTTTAATTAAGTTTGAATCGAATATAGGAGCCATTAGAAAAATGTTTGTTAAGAAAGAATTTAGAGGAAAAGAATTTTCAATTGCTCAAAAATTATTAGAAACTTTAATTGAATATTGTCAGCATAATAAAATTGATGATCTATATTTAGGAACTGTTTCGATATTAGAAGCGGCATTACGTTTTTACGAAAAGAATAATTTTGTGCGAATCGAGAAAGGAGAGCTTCCAAAAACATTTCCATTAATGGCTCCAGATAATGTTTTCTGCCATTTAAACTTAAAGAAATAAAAGATGAATATTATAGACGAATCAGGAATTTTGGCTCTTTCAACACGATTGCAGCGACTTAGCGAGCAATTGCGAAAAGACGGTGCATTGTTTTATAAAGCATATGGGATTGATTTTGAGCCAAAATGGTTTCCAGTAATTTATACTTTGTACCATAAAGGAGTATTGAGTGTAGTGGAAGTGGCAAATGAAATTGGTTACACACATCCATCAACCATAAGTTTGCTTAAAGAACTGGAAAAACAAAAACTGATTCGTTCTAAAAAAGATAAAATCGACGAGCGTAAAAGACTCATCCAGCTTACTTCAAAAGGACAGGAACTGATAGAGCAGATGAAACCTGTATGGGAGATTATGAAAAATGTACTTACAGAAATTACAGATAATCAGAATAATTTGTTTAAAGCTATTAATGAAGCCGAGAATAAGATATTGCATCAGAGTTTTCTACAAAGAGCATTGCAGTTAAAAAGTGAAGAGGAGAAGTAATAAAAAAGCGATCTTTTAGATCGCTTTTTTGTTTCAAGTAATCAGCTTGATAAACGATAATTTAAGAATGATAAAGCCAACATGCTCCAAAAACTACTTCATTTGAATTTACTGCATTCCTAAATGCCGTGTATTAAATGTACGATAAAAATTACATATTGGTTTTGTGTTCTCTCATAAAATTTTGTAAAATTTAAAAGTTAATTGTAATTCTTAAAAAAGTTAAGAAGTAAAGAAAACAAGTATAAATTGATTTTTATAGATTTGTAGGTTCTGAACATTCCTTAAAGAGCAATTGAGGAACAATTACAAAATTTAAAGATGATAAAATCGGTTACTTCAATATATTTATTTTTAATATTAGTATGTTCAAGCTCATACTCACAATTGAGTTCAGATAAAATATTCGAAAGTTTTAAGCAAGGCGAACGTACCAATTGTTCTTCAATTGCATTTATTAAAGCATCTTTAAATGTTTACGGATTAGATAATCTTTTTGTAACTGAAAAGATAAACGACAGTTTGTTTAAAATTACATTAAAGAACAATGCATCATTTAATTTGAATAGTGATGAAATTAACAAAGCCAAAATTTCTGCTGGTTTTGTATATATAAAAGACAATTGCGAAAGTGAAAAAATTACAGATTATGCTATACTTACATATGCTGTAATGGCAAAATACAAACAAATTATCGACAAAGACGCTGTATTTGATAAAGCATTAGAGGATTTAGAAGACGGTACTATTTATACTCCAACCATTTATAAGTATTTAGGATTTACGGTTGGTAAACAAATACAAAAATTAAAGCGGCAATCAGGAAGCGAATTCTGTGGCGTTGTTGCATGGTCAAAAGCACATGCCGTTTTTGTTTGTGAAGAATTTATGGACTATTATGGCACTAGAAAAAGCATTTGGATAAAGTATCCTGGACGTTTTAGAATAATCAAAACGTAGAAGTTATGATATTCTAGACATAAAAAAGAAATTATTAAGTTGTAATTTAAGTTAATTTATATATTTTTGTTTTTAAGAACAACACCCAAATCCTATTATTAAAATGAAGAGTAAGATTATTTTACTAAGTTTCCTTTTCTTCTTGACAACTGGCGCTGTATCAGCTCAGGCAAAAAACGCTCCAAGAAGTATTATCAGTACAACAGCTATAATCCGTAAATACCACGATCAAAAAGAATTGAGCGGTATGCAAAAAGGTGAACTTTTAGAATTGTACATTGAGCGTATTAAAGTATTAGTAAAAACACTTCCTTATATTGCTTTGGTAACTAAACCAGGTGTTACAATGGCTGATTTAGGTATTCCAGACGATAGTGATCATAAAAAAATTCTTGATGGTCAAGCAGTAGGAACTACAAACTTCTTAGATACTACAGTAGAGTTTCAAAGAAAAATGATGCCTTATTCAGATAAAGGAAATCTTGTTGCTGCAATCTTGTTTTACGAAAGCACATTAAAATCATTACACGAGTTCAATGATTTGAACTAAATGTAATTTAATAAAATATAAAAGCTCCAAAGTCATATGATTTTGGAGCTTTTTTTTGATTGTAAAATGAATTTATTTAATTTCCTTTCAATAAATTAATACTCACTGTTGCTATATCTGCTTCTGGAAATCGTTTAAAAGTGGATTGATCTGGAAACAATCCTGCTTCTGCTGCAATAGCATTAAAAACATCAATTTCAACAATATATTGATCTGAAAATCCATGCGTAGCATCATAAGCTGTAGCAGGAGTTTTTCCTAGATTGGCGGCAGCAAGCTCTGGATTTATAGTATGCAATTCGATTAAAAGCAAACCAAACTTGCGAACATAAGGCGACCATTTTTGTAAATGCTCTAAAAGATTATCTTCTACAAGATTGTTACTGATTCTTTTTCCTCTATAAGCAAATGCTCCAGTAGAAGAGCTGACTCTGTTTTTATTAATGTGTTTCGGATCTTTCCAAATTCGATTGTGGTCTAGAAAAGTTCTCACATTAAGCAAATCCTTTAAGTCAATATTGTAGTTCTCTTTTAGATCATCCGAAAGTAAATCGGGACGTCCAATATCTCCCCAAATTACTTTTGCCCAAATATCAGCCTTTATTAAATTTGCTCTGGTTACTTTCAAGGCAGCCTGATTATAATCGGCTCCAACCAAAAACAGCGGATATTCATCCAGCATTTTCCCTCTTAAAGTTTGTCTTTCGATTACTTCAAAAATATGTTGTAAAAAAGCGCCATTCCCGCAGCCCATATCCAAAATTCCTTTTGGCTGTTCTTCAATTGGAAGATTAAAAAGCTTGATAATAATTTCGTCTACAACCTTAAAATAAGTGTCATGTGCACCGCCGCTTCCCCAAACATTCATAACACGATCAACATGAATTTCATTTTCTCCATCAGCAGCCATTCGTAAAACATCTGGGTTGCCAAAAATTAGTTCTTCAATTTTAGCAAATGTTGGCAGATAAGAAACCGTAACGCCATAAGCACTGGCTCTTTTGGCAAAAAACAAACCGTCTTCGGTAAACTGATAGTTGCCGTTTTTTTCTAAAAACCATCCAAGATGAGCAAAAAAGTCTAATATTTTTTTAAAATTTTCTGGCGATTTATGAAACTCTTCCGGTTTGAAAGAGGTTTCCATAAAATATTTATGAAACATACCATTCATTGCTAAACGAACTATTGTTGGACCTATCAAATGTCCTTCAATATGCTTTAAAATCTGATCCTGAATACTGTTTGTCAAGAAATCATCAGATTGTTCTATGCCGTATTTAACTTTATACTTTTCAAAGATAGTATTGAGTTTTTCAAATGGAACATCTTCAAAAAGACGAGGATGAAACTGAACAGACAATTGAAGCAAATCAACAACATCTTGATAGAGATGAAACAATGAAAAAGCAGTTTCTGTTTTTTCGTTTACCGAAATGGTAATTTCTTGTTTTTGATTGTCAACCGTATAATTTAGAAAACCTTGAGAAGCCAAAATTCTTAAACCTACATTCAAATAGCCTTCATTTGCTTTAAAAACGGCAGTAAGTTCTGATAATTGTACTTGTTTTTTGTTTAAGATAAATTCTAAAACGGCATTATTTCTAAATGCTATTGCTACAGGAGCAACAGCCAAACCATCTAGATGTCTGAAAATAGAGCTGCGAAGTTGGGATTTATCAGTCATAGCAAAAGAATGAAAGTTTATTAAAAATAGTGATTTTTTTAATTAAAATTATGGTAATGCCAATTGAAAGTTTGTTTTGACACATCAATTTGGTAGCATATTATAATTTGAAACCAAAATAAGATTTAATGAAACTGTCTACATATTAAGTTGTTATAAATTTGATTTGAATTTAACAACCTAAATAAATCGATTTATGAAAAAAATATTTCCCTTCCTGTTTTTAGTACTATTCATTTATAGTTGTAAAAAAGAAACAGAAATTACAAAAGGAACCGCTGATTCTACTGATGCAAGCTCGGATTATGAATTTGTAGGCGGTTATCCAACTGAAGCAACTATCAAAAAAGCTTACGATGATGCAGATTTGGCGCGTGCTATACAAGCCTATAAATTTTTCTATCCTACCGTTTCAGGAGAAGGCTTAGTTAAAGGAAATGATAGTATTAATATTGTTCCAAACAAATCATTTGGAACTTTAGATACAAAACCAAAACAAATTGGTTTTACGCTGAATTCAGATACGCCTTACGGGCCAATTCCCATTGATTTATCAAAAGGGCCAATGATTATAGATATTCCAAAAGGTCCGCTTATTGTAGTTGCAATGGATGTAAATCAACGTTGGGTTGCTGACATGGGAATTCCGGGTCCTGATGCCGGAAATGGCGGGAAACATTTGCTTTTACCTCCAGGATATAAAGGTGCAATTCCTTCTTCTGGTTTTCATATATGGAAATCTTCATCAAATAATTTAACAGTTGGTATACGTTCACTTCCTGTTGGAGGAGATGTAAATGCCGCCATAGAACGTATTAAAACAGTAAAAGTTTATCCGTTAAATAAACCATCAGACTGGAAAGAACCACAATGGCTTGATCTTACCAATAAACCTCAAAATACAACACCAATTGGCTGGGAGAATAATATAAAATACTGGGAGAATTTAAATGACGTTATTCAAAGAGAGCCTGCTTACGAGGGTTATAGAAATTACTATGGTGAACTTTCTATATTAGGCATCAAAAAAGGACAGCCTTTTAAACCCGATGCGAGACTTAAAGCTATACTAGAAAAAGCGGCTAAAATTGCAAATGCACAAATGCGTGTTCAATCATTTGCAGATCGTCGTTCTGATCGTATTGTTTGGAAAGATCGTCAGTGGGAATGGGTTGCACTTCGATTTGAAGACGGAGATTTTAATACGCCAAATTATGTAGATCTTGATGGAAGAGAAACTTGGTTTTATCAAGCAATTGGAGCTTCGCCATCGATGTTTAGAAGAAAAGAAGGAGGTGGTTCGTTATATTGGCTTGGACTTAAGGATAATGCAGGCAAATATGTTGATGGCGGAAAAACCTATAAATTAACAATACCTACACCAGTTCCTGCAAAATTATTTTGGTCCGTAACTATTTATGATGCATTAACAAGAAGCCAAGTTGATACAGATCAAAATAAGGCAGCATTACGTTCTTTATTTGAACTGAAAGACAAAATAAATGGCAAAAGCATTGATTTATATTTTGGGCCCAAAGCTCCAGCCGGCAAAGAAGGACAATGGATAAAAACACTGCCAAATAGGGGATGGTTTGCTTATTTTAGAATTTACGGACCAGAAGCAAGTGCTTTTAATGGAAGCTGGCAGCCCGGAGATTTTGAAGAGGTTAAGTAAACGACGTTTTTAGGTGAATATTGAAAGTAACATAAATGCAATGAATTTTAAATATAGTGTTTTAAGTATTTTATTTTTCTGTTGTTGTCATCCAATTTTCAGCCAATCTAACGAAAGCGAGAAGACTTCAATAGAGGAAATGAGCAAAAAAAGACAAGATCCTGTAAGTGGTCTGCGTAGTGTTTTTCTGCAGGAAGTTTTGTTGCCTATAGCAGATGGTACAGCAAGTTCCTTTTCGATACAACCCGTTTATCCTTTTAAATTGGCAAGTAATTTAAAGTTGATAACCTATACAATTATTCCTTTTCAAACTGTACCACCGCTTTTTGAAGGTGGTACACATGAAGGAGGGATGGGAAATATTTTGTTTAACGGATATTTTTCGAGTATTCAAAAAAAAGGTAAACTGAGTTGGGGACTTGGACCTGCATTGCAAATTCCTACCAGAACAAATGCTGCATTAGGAAGCAATCGGTTAAGTTTAGGACCGACAGCTTTATTGTATATGGCAGGAGATAAATTTTCAGGAGGTATTGTTTTACAAAATTATTGGTCTCTTGGCGGTGATGGTGTAAATAAAGTCAATTCAGGAAGTATTCAGTACATTGCTTATTACAATTTTCCAAAAGGATGGTTTGCTGAAAGTAATGCAACTATTGTGGTAAACTGGCTGGCATCAAACGGAAATCAATGGTTGGTTCCTATTGGCGGAGGACCTGGAAAAACATTTCAAATAGGTACAAAAAGCAAACTGTTTTACTCTGCTGCAGCTCAAGCGTTTTATAATGTAGAGCGTCCAGATTTAATTGGAAATTGGCAGGCGATACTTCAGTTTCAGGTTATTTTTTAATTCAAACAGCACTTAGAGTACTTTGTAAGGAGCAGCATTTTAATTTTTAATTGTTCCTTAAAATTTAGAGCCTTCAAAATCAAATGATTTTGAAGGCTCTTTTTGTGTTTGGAAAAATCTGTTCTAAATCTTACTATAGCATATTATTGTTAGCTATATTATTAAAATGTCTGCGTAAAACTAACCGTCAAACGAGTGCCATTTTCTTTAACATAATTCATATTGCTTGACTGCCATTGAGAGATAACAGAGTAATAATCTTTGTTGAACAGGTTTTCGACACCTAAACGAATAGTGCTTTTTTCTCTGAAAGTATAGCTTGAAGAAAGATTAAAAGCCGTGAACGATTTTATAGGGCCAGTTCCATAAGTATAAGCACCATTTACAGGTTCAAAACGATCTCTTCCCGGTGTATTTATCATTTGTAAATAGATTGACCAAGCTTCTAAAGGTCTGATAACAGTAAAGGCAGTAATTTTTGGCGGATTTATACGATCACCTCCTAAATAGACTTTTTTGTCTGTAAGTTCTCTTTTTCCTTCAGTAAAAGAATAATTAGCGCCAATATCAATTTTAGAGTGAAGACGATATTTTGCCGACAGTTCAAAACCATAAATTTTCTCAGGCGAGCGCGAAATCTGCGGATTACCGTCAATGTATACATATGAAGCTCCCAATTTTGAAGTACTGTAATACACAGCAGCATCATAAGAAAGTTTAGCCCAAGCTCCAGAGAAACCAAATTCGTAATTGTTTGCCGTAACCGCTTTTATCGAAGTATTGTTTACCGTATTTTCTTTGGCAGCACGTAATACTAAACCTAAATCAGCAACACTAAAACTTTGAGAAAAACTTACAAAAGGTTTAAACAATGACCATTTTGTATAACGAAGTCCTGCATTAAACATAAGCGCATTAAAATCCAGTTCTCCGCCATTTACGGCAATTCCGCCGCCTACGTAAGTACCGTTTACATAATTACGAATACCGATAGTAGTATAATCCGGCACATCAATATTTACATTTTCGAGTCTTAAACCTGTTTTTAAAACCAAATTTGGTCCAAACATATTTTTAAGCTGGAAGTAAGGTGCTATGTTATTCATCTTCATTTCAGGAATTACTAATCGTCCATCAGTAAGATGAGTGTCAGTTATATCCGATAGAATATCTAAACCATAAGTTAAATTACCTGATATAAGAGAGCTGAATTCATATGGCGTATTTAAATTTAAACGAAAACCAAGTTTTTTGCTTTGAGTTGCAGGTTGTCCGTTGTTTTCAAAAAAATCACTGTAATTAATTAACGTAAGATAATCTTGAAAATAAAGAGAAGCATTAACATCTGTTTTTCCAATGAAGTTTTTTCCAATATAACTTAAACTTGCATTATGATTATACGGCGTTCCTTCAGGTTCTCCGGGACGTTGTCCTTTTACACCAATTGTAGGGGAATCAAAATTGCCATAAACACCAGCTTTAGCAACGTAATCTGTATGCTGTGTACTTTCAAAGTAATTGTACATTAACTCTAAACGATTGTTTACATTAAAATCATAACCGACTTTTGCAAAAGCATTCCAATTTTTAAGATCGTTCATTCCGTATTCAGGAGATAGAACACGTCCTTTAGCATCACGATAAAGTCCAGTTTCTTCATAACGTCCGCTCACCACATAATCGAACTTTTTTATTTTTCCAGTAAACAACTGCGACACAAAGAAACCCGCAGTTTCAGCAGGTTTAACTAGAGAAAAAGCTGTTCCAGCCTCTGTTGATCCGCTTATTGCTTTGTCTGGATTTGATTTTTTAGTAATATAATTTATCAAACCGCCATCGGCACCATTACCATAAATAGCAGTTGCGCCTTTAATAACTTCTACGCGATCTAGAACAGTAGGATCTAGTGAGCGCATATCTTTGGCACCATCTCTTAACGGTGTTGATTGCGGAATTCCATCAATCATAACCAAAACACGTCGACCGCGCAAGGTCTGACCCAAATTTTGAGTTCTATTAGTCGAAAATCCCAAACCCGGCACTGTTGCTCCTAATATGTCGCTAAGATTTGAGCTTATGCTTAATTGCTGTTGTATTTGTTTTTTAGATAACAATGTTACCGATGAAGGAACCTCATCTAGAATTTCAGCCTTTCGAGATGCAGAAACGACAATTTCTTGCAATTCGTTATCAGCTTTCGATTTATCGTTTAAGATACTGTCTTGACTTTTTGTGGTTTTGTCTTTTTCGTTGTTTGTATTAGTTTTAGAAATTTGTTGTGCAGAAAGTGTACTTATCGAAAAGAACACAAGTAGTAGAGTAGAATATTTTACCATTGTTTATTTAGACTTAATTAAAACAAATGCAAATATATGGAATGTAATAAGATCTAAAGCTTAATATCGGTACTGTTTCTCTGTAAATTAGCGTTATTGGCAGAAAAACTTTTGAAAAACTACTTGTTAGACAGGTCTGGTTTTATTGCTTTATGGACTGTTTTTACTTTTTCTAAAACTTGCTTTCTTTTCTAAACGTTTTATTTAAGATATTTTCTAAGTTGAAGTTTTAATGTTAATATGTTAGTAAATAATGATTTATATCNGTTTTTTTAACAGAACGAAAAATAAAAATTTTCTACATTTGATAGGAATTGAATCTTTATTAATTTAAAAATATTTACGATGGAGAAAGCTATAAAACTAAAAGTCCGCAAAGAGTTGAATAGTCAACAACAGTTGAATATAATTAAATTAAAAGGAAGTTTAATTACTAAGGGCTACACAGAAATTATACATATTCTGGATCAAGATGATGAGTTTCATATCAACTCTTTTGAAACTCCTGTTGAAACAAATATGGAAGTTCAGGAATTTATTAATGCATTTATAATTAGAGAGAATCTGGCAGATACAATATCACTTTTTAGATAAATGATATTGATGACAAAATTTAACTTATATAGTCATAATAAGCTGTTATTATATGAAATTATCTTGCAGATAACAGTTGTTTTACTATGCAAAACTATTGCAGTTCATGTTTAAAAAGAATTGGAGAATAACACATTTTGTTCTTCTTATAAGTTTCTTAAATTTTCTTCTTTTTCATTTACCATTCTATGTTTATGTCTTTAATAACGTTGATTATAAAAGCATGAATGGCATAATTTTAATTGTAAGTGTAATAGTTTTAATGTTGGTTTTAAATGCTTTTGTTTTTTATCTGATATTTTCTATTTCTCAATATATTGGAAAAATGCTGTGGGTTTTATTCTTTATAATCAATTCTACAGCACTTTACTTTATCAATACTTATCATATTATCATAGATGAAAGTATGATTGGTAACGTTCTCAATACCAATTATGAAGAATCAAGCAGTTTTTTTTCGATTAAATTGGTTTTATACATTATTTTCCTTGGGATAATTCCCAGTATTTATATCATTAAAGCGAAAATAATAAAGGAAACGTGGAAGAAATTTTTAACGATTTCTTCTCTTACGTTATTATTTATTGCTGTTTTAATATTTGCCAATGCAAGCAATTGGTTGTGGATTGATAAAAACTCGAAACAATTGGGAGGTCTTGCAATGCCTTGGTCATATTCTGTAAATACGTCACTTTTTTATATCCATAAACACAAAAAGAATCAAAAGGAAATTTTACTGCCAAATGCTGTACTAAAAGACAATCAGAAAGCGGTTGTGGTTTTAGTAATAGGAGAATCAGCAAGAAGTCAGAATTTCTCTTTATATGGCTACAAGAAAAATACAAATCCGCTGCTTTCTAAAACACAGAACGTATTTCATTTTAACGCTGTTTCTTGTGCAACTTATACAACTGCTGGTGTAAAATGTATTCTAGAACATACAAATAGTGATGCTCTTTATGAGATACTGCCTAATTATTTATACAGAAATAATGTTGAGGTTATCTGGAGAACTACCAATTGGGGCGAACCTCCGGTACATATTGAAAAATATCAGAATAGAGATGTTTTAAGAAAGGATTGTAAAGGGGCAGCGTGCAATTATGATGAGGTTCTTTTAAATGGACTGAAAGAGCAGATAATGGCGAGTAAAAAGAATAAAATTCTGATCATCTTACATACAAGTACAAGTCATGGACCTGCTTACAGTAAAAAATATCCGTCTCAATTTGAGACTTTTAAACCCGTTTGCAATAGTGTAGAATTAGGGAAATGTTCTCAAGAAGAGCTTATCAACGCTTATGACAATACTATCGTTTACACAGATTATATTTTGCATCGTGTAATTGAAGATTTAAAACAATTGAAAGAGTATAAAAGCACGATGATTTTCGTTTCGGATCATGGCGAATCTTTAGGCGAAAAAAATCTATATATGCATGGAGTTCCTATAAGTTTCGCTCCTAAAGAGCAATATGAAATTCCTTTTATTGTATGGGTATCTGATCATTCAAGAGAACTGAAGACGAATAAAACGCTGACTCAAAATCATGTGTTTCACAGCGTTTTAAACTTTTTAAGTATTGAAAGTCCTATTTACAATGAGGAAATGAATGTTTATAAGTAGCTGCAGTTCTTTAAGGAAGAGTTTTAGAATTATTGATTTAGTTTATTTGTAAAGTAAGTTTCATAGTATTAACTTAAAAATAAAGTTATGACTGCATCAAAAGCATCTGTAAAGTATCTTTTTTCTATTGGCAGAGTTTTACTCTTCTATGTTTGTAGTATTGTAATTTTTGCAACTTGCTCGGGAGCAGTCAAAAACATTTTTCTTGGGGATCATTTATCTTTTCTAGCGTCTTCAATATTAACTTTTTTATTAGTAATTGGATTTGCTAAATGGGAAAAGCTTTCAGTAAAAGATATTGGATTAAAGATTGATCGAGGCAGTTTTCTTCGTTTTTCATGCGGTTTCGTAATTGGCTGTGTAATGGTAGTGGTTCAAGCCATTATTATTTCAAGTTTTGCCAAAGTGAAGTTTTCTTTAACTTTTGATATTCAATTAATAAATGTAATTACTTCATTGATACTCTATTTTTTGATCGCCTGTAGAGAAGAGTTGGTTTTTCGCAGTTACAGTTTAAGAAGTTTGGCTTATTCGATAAATGCTGCAACGGCATTAGTGATCATTACTATTATTTTTATTATAGAGCATGTGATTGGTGGATCATCTTGGAAAATGGCAATTTTAGGATCTGGTTTTGGAGGGGTTTTATTTGGTTTGTCGGCCTTGAAATCAAAAGGTTTGGCATTGCCTTTGGGGCTTCATTTTTCATGGAATGCTGCTCAATGGCTGTTGGGATTTAAAAACAATACAGGCGTTTGGAGAGAGATTGTAGAGAAAGGGCAGGAATCTCATGCCGAAAATATTGGACTTGCAGGATTTATTTTTGTTATGAGCGTTTCAATTGCAGCAATATGGTTTTTTTATAAAGGCAGAGAATAATAGCAAGATATTTAAATCACAATAATTTTAGATGAATGATATTCCAAAACTGCCGCAGATATCCAAAACTTTCCCCATATCAGGAGGCCCGGCAGGCAGTTGGTTAAGTTGTATAAACATCTCTTCGATTCCAGAAGGGATTATTGTAACTATGGCTTTGGCATTTTGTTCTCCTACAACTCTAAATGAATGCGGTATTTTGCGTGGCAAAAAAATAGTATCGCCCGCTTTTAATAGGTTTGTATTGCCTTCTACAATAAATTCCATTTCTCCTTCGAGTATTCGAAATACTTCATCTTCATTTGTATGCACGTGTAAAGGAATACCAACTCCAGGCGGATTATTGTTTTCAAATATGGTAAACTTTCCACCGGTGTCTTTGCCCGAAAGCTTTATTGTTTGAATATCTCCGAGAATATTTTGATATAAACCTTGTTCAGCAGTTATGATTTTTGCAGGCGGTGGAGCAGTTTCGTCAATAAGATTATCTTTTGCCATAAATTTATCAGATTATTTTTTTACAATTTCAGGTAAAGGCATTTTCCAAATGTTGTTAAGCACATCAGATTCTGGGCCGTAAATTCTCATAACAAACATGAAGTTTTCATCTTTAGGGGTAGGGAGCCAGTTACTTTCTTTGTCTTTTCCAGGTGAAGTGTGCTGCATATAAATAATCAAATCTCCATTTGCTTCATATTTTAAACCTTTAGTTTTGTTTCCAATCGAATATCTGTTGATTGAGTTTGGAACAAGAAAACGTTTTGGCAGATTGTACATAGTTATACTCCAAAAGTATTTTGCTTTTGGCAGTTGATCTTTGCTGAATTTTATCACATAATTATTTTTTCCTAAAAGCGGTTGATTGTTTTTATCATTACTGCTTCCGGTGTAAACGGCTTCTTCTTTTGTATTTCCATAAATTCCAGCGGCGGCGGCAACTGCTCGGGTTAGATAATTGTTTTTAAGCTCGGCACGAGTACCAAAAAGATTTGCAAAATCGGTAACAGTATTTAAGTTTGATTCCAGTTCTTGTTTTGCTTCTGCAATTCCTTTTTCTATCGCTTTAATAGTTTCTGGCGGATATTTAGAGCTGTCAAAAGGAGTTCCCGGTACAATTCCAATTTTGGCAAAACGTGCTCTAAGTTCTTTTTCACTGCTGTCTTCACTGGTATACTGTAATAATGAATTTAATACATTGATAAACTGCGGAGAACTGTAATCACTTTCTTTCCAAGTTGGAAGCGGTAAATTGTATTTTTTTACTTCTGGAGCTGCGCTTTGTGTAAATTGATGAAGCGGGATCAACTTATATTGCGCCTGAATTTTTTTAAGATTAGATACATCTGATGGATCATGAAGCTGAGTACGTCCAACAAGAAAAATTAAATTTGTTTCAGAGCGTAAAACCTTATTGATTCCTTTTGGAGTTTCGCCTTTCCAATCTGGTCCTGCAATTAGATATTTTCCTGGATTATTTCCAGTAGTTCTTGATCCAATGTATTCATAATTAAAAGTATATAAATCTACAAACTGCATTACATAATACCTGTCGTTTTCTATTTTTGGAACTTCCATAACAACTGGTTCATTCGAAACATCTATGGCAGCCATTGAATAGGGAGTGTCATTATTTATTGTTATTACCAAAGTGTCTGCGGGAGTTGCACTCATGGCAAAGCTTTTAAATTTGTTAAAGCCCACATATTCTTTTGCCTCTTTATTTAAGGCACTTGCATAAATAGTTTTATAATTATAGAATATAGGATATCCGTAGATCCATGCTTCTTTTGCAATAGCAGTTATTGAATCAGATGAGACTGCTGCATCAGTACTATCTTGTTTATCGTTTGAGGCGTTTTTTTTGCAGCCAGTAAATACTAAAAGAGAAATGATAATAAAAGCAGTTAGATTTTTCATAATCAAGCAATTTGTTTATAAATAAATTATTTCCTGATTTTAAAATTAGAATTTAAACGAAAAATTTCAACTTTTTTAGATACAAATATGGTTGCAACTTATAAGTTGCAACCATATTCTCTATTAATCTCCAATAAAAGAATTAATCGACAGTTTAAATACTATCGATAATCAGAAAAAAAAGTTGAATTGCATTGTAAAGTTATCTTGAAACCGAAGACTTCAGAATGGAGCACAAGCTAATAGAACTTTTTAGTATAGTGCATCCTTTGTGCGATTCCTTTTTTAACTTATCTTCGCTCTTTATACATTTGTGAGTACATTTAACTCATTTTAAATTTTAATTTGTGAAACAAAAACAAGAAACTGCAGAAGATAATCAGCTTAAACGCGGACTTACTAACCGTCACATTCAGTTAATTGCCTTAGGAGGATCAATAGGAACAGGTCTTTTCTTAGGAATTGGTCCAGCGGCCGTATTAGCAGGGCCATCTGTTATTTTAGGATACGCTGTTGCCGGAATTATCGCTTTTTTTATTATGAGACAACTTGGCGAAATGGTTGTCGAAGAACCTGTATCAGGAAGTTTTAGCCACTTTGCTTATAAATATTGCGGTTCATTTGCGGGTTTTGCATCTGGTTGGAATTATTGGATTTTGTATATTTTAGTCAGCATGGCTGAACTTACCGCCATTGGTGTTTATGTACAGTTTTGGTGGCCGGAAATTCCGCTTTGGGCATCCAGCTTGTTTTTCTTTTTAGTTATTAATGCTTTGAATTTTGCTTCGGTAAAAGTTTACGGAGAAACTGAATTTTGGTTTTCAATCATAAAAGTTGTCGCAATTATTGCCATGATTCTTTTTGGTACTTATTTGCTTATAAGTGGTACAGGAGGAGAACATGCAACGATTCATAATTTATATAACGATGGAGGATTCTTCCCAAAAGGTTTCTTTGAAAAAACTACTGATGGCAGTTTTCAAGGTTTATTAGCCGCAATGGCTTTAATTATGTTCTCTTTTGGAGGTTTAGAACTTATTGGAATTACCGCTGCTGAGGCAGAAAATCCAGAAAAAAACATTCCAAAAGCTACCAATCAGGTTATTTATAGAATTCTTATATTTTATGTTGGAGCATTGGTTATTTTATTTGCTTTATCACCGTGGAGACAAATTACTACAGACAGCAGTCCGTTTGTAATGGTTTTTCAAAATTTAAACGGAATGGAGTTTGAGCTGTTTGGCAATAAAATATATTTTACAAAACTTATAGCCAATGTGCTTAATTTAATTGTATTAACCGCTGCTTTATCAGTATACAACAGCAGTGTGTACAGTAACTCACGTATGTTATACGGTTTAGCAGATCAGGGTAGTGCACCTAAATTTTTAAAGAAGTTAAACAAACAATCAGTACCTGTTAATGCTATTTTAATTTCGTCATGCTTTGCCGCAATCTGTATTTTAATAAATAAAATAATCCCAGAAGAAGCGTTTAGTATTTTAATGTCTTTAGTAGTGTCTTGTTTAGTTATCAACTGGGTTATGATTTCTTATACACACCTGCAATTTAGACTTGCAAAAGACAAAGAGAATACAAAAACTAAGTTTCCATCGATATTTTATCCGATAAGTAATTACATTTGTTTCGTGTTTTTATTGGGAATTTTATCCATCATGTGGATGACTAATATGAAATTGTCTGTAGAATTAATTCCTATTTGGCTGGGGATTCTTTTTGTTTTCTACAAAGTTTTTAAAACAAAATAATAAAGCAGCTTTTACTGCATTATTCAATATTATTTAAACACATAGAAACATAGTTATTTGTTTATCTAAAAAAAGAAAATTAAAATAAACTCGTTTCTAACACATAGTCCCGATAGCTGTCGGGACTATGTGTTTAAAAATAATAACATACCATGAGCAATATATTTTCTGATAAAAGCCAAATAGGAGTAGCAACTGCTTTCTCTGATCTTGTAAATACCCATTTCAAAGGAGAAATGAATGCGCTTTGCTGGTACAGAAATTTGGATGGCGATTTTAATGAGATTGTAACCAAATTATCTTTAGAAGAAAATATAACCGAAGTTTTTCCCGAAGATTTAAACGCACTCCAACTCTCCGAAAAGGGAAATACGGCAAGAGAAATAATTTTAAATGATTTACAATTATTAACTGATTTTGGAGCTTCGCCCTCGCTTAATTTACTGAAGTGTTACGAACGTGACGACGAATTTGATTTTATATCTACCGATGTGTATTCGTTTCACGTTGATCGTTCGCCTATTGCAACCGATACTTTTTTATGTACCTATCACGGAGCCGCAAGTGATATTGTTTCTAATTCGCAAGCAAAGCAAAAAATCTTAATTCCAGAAGTCCGAGCAAAATTAAAAGAACTCCACGATGGAACAGAGGAAGAATTCGAAGATTTTCTAAAAGAAAACTATTTTGATTTGCATTATCAGCTTCATCCTGATGCAGAACCTATTAATTTAGGATTAGGACATCTTTGGCGTCTAGCTGTAGATCATCCAAAACAACAAGTACTGCCTTGCATTCATAGAGCGCCAGTAGAAAATGATGGTGAATATCGATTGTTGCTGATTTGTTAGGGAATTTGAAGAGATTTACATGTTAATTACCTGTCTAAATAATACTACAATAATAGAAGAAGCAGAATCGAGTATAATTACGATTAATAAGTATTAAAGGGTATTGCTTTACGGAAAACCATAAAATGGAAAACTTTTAGTTTAATACATTTGAAAATTATTAATAAATTAAGTTATAAGAATGAAAAATGTGTTATTGGCTTTTGGGCTGTTTTTTAGTGTTTTGGGTTTTGGACAGACAATAAATGGAAAGCCGTTAAAGGATCTAGATGTTCAGTATTTACAAATTTTAGGAACTTCAAAATTAATGTCTTCAAAATTAACGATAACAATTGATATTGGGCAAAAAACAAAGTACTTCTCAAGTAATTTAGATAGTACTCTTTTGAAAGATGAAAATGGTGAGGGAGTTATTTTTAACTCGATGATTGACGCTTTAAATTTTATGTCATCACATGGATATGAATTTGTAACGTCAAATATCATAACAGTTGGCGGTCAAAATGTATATCATTATTTGATGAAGAAAAGAGTTTAAAAAAAATTGCTTCATAAAAAGATAATAAACATAGTTAAATAGTAAAGCGGAATTACATGAAAATAGTTGTAATATTTATTTTGGATGTGCATAAGTAATTTGCTTAATGCACAAGAATTAGAATCACACTCATTATTAAAGAAAGAAATACAAGTAATGAGTGAAAATCATAAAACAAATATTGTAATTAGTGATACGGATATTATTGTAAAAAAATATCTTGACAAAAACACTAAAGATTTAATAAGGAAAGTTGAGCGAGTAGAATCAAAACCTTATAACGGAACAAACTGTATTTGGTACTATTGTGTTTCTTTGGAAAAAGA
>NZ_NRQV01000046.1:0-23523 GCF_004119505.1 Flavobacterium sp. YO64
CTATTGGTAGCTTTTTTTTTATATTAGAATTTGAGATTATTTACTCAAATACATTTTTCTTCTAGAGTACAATTCGTAGAATTGATCGTCTTTTAAGTCATCAATAAACAAGATGCTTTCTCCTGTTGATTTCATTTCTGGTCCTAATGCTTTGTTTACATTATGGAATTTACTGAAAGAGAAAACCGGCTGTTTGATCGCAAACCCGTTTAATTGTGGGTTAAAATCAAAATCAGTTACTTTACTATGTCCTAACATTACTTTTGTAGCATAGTTTACATAAGGCTCACCGTATGCTTTTGCAATAAATGGCACCGTTCTAGAAGCTCTTGGATTTGCTTCGATGATGTAAACTGTATCGTCTTTTATAGCGAACTGAATATTGATTAAACCAACAGTTTTCAAAGCTCTCGCAATTTTTTCTGTATGATCTTTTATTTGCTGCATCACAAACTCCCCTAAGTTAAAAGGAGGCAAAGTAGCATTACTATCTCCAGAGTGAACTCCGCAAGGTTCGATATGCTCCATAATTCCTATGATGTACACGTTTCCGTCAGCATCACAAATTGCATCCGCTTCAGCTTCGATTGCTCCAGCTAAATAGTGATCTAGAAGTAATTTATTTCCTGGAATCGTTTTCAACAAGTTGATTACGTGCTCTTCTAATTCTTTTTTGTTGATTACAATTTTCATTCCCTGACCTCCTAATACATAAGAAGGACGAATCAATAATGGGAAATCTAAAGTATCTGCAAGAGCAGAAGCTTCATCCGCCGTTTCAGCGATTCCGAATTGTGGGAAAGGAATGTGTAATTCTCTTAGTAAATCTGAGAAACGTCCTCTATCTTCTGCTAAGTCAAGTGCATCAAAACTAGTTCCAATGATTTTTACTCCGTATTTAGATAATTTTTCAGCTAACTTCAAAGCTGTTTGCCCGCCTAACTGAACAATTACACCTTCTGGTTTTTCATGTTGAATGATGTCATAAATATGCTCCCAGAAAACTGGCTCGAAGTACAATTTGTCTGCTGTATCAAAATCAGTCGAAACTGTCTCTGGATTACAGTTGATCATGATCGTTTCGTAACCACATTCTTTTGCTGCCAAAACTCCGTGTACACAAGAATAATCAAACTCGATTCCTTGTCCAATTCTGTTTGGTCCAGAACCTAAAACGATGATCTTCTTTCTATCCGTTACAATGCTTTCGTTATCTACGTAGCGCTCGCCGTTTGCTTTTTCGATTTCAGCTTCAAAAGTAGAATAGTAATATGGTGTTTTTGCTTTAAACTCAGCCGCACAAGTATCTACTAACTTAAACACACGGTTAATATTTTGATCCATACGTAAAGTATGAATTTCACTTTCTAAGCAATTTACCATGTGAGCAATTTGTCTGTCGGCAAAACCTTTTTGTTTCGCTTCAAGCAAAAGCTCTTTTGGAAGATTTGATACTTTATAGTTAGAAATTTCTTTCTCTAAAGTATAAAGTTCTTCGTATTGTTTTAAGAACCACATATCGATTTTTGTGATTTCATGAATACGGCTCAATGGAATTCCCATTGCAATCGCATCATAAATTACAAAAACACGATCCCAACTTGCAAAAGTCAGTTTCTCGATAATTTGTTCGTAGTTTTTATATCCTTTTCCGTCAGCGCCTAAACCATTTCTTTTAATTTCTAAAGATTGAGTTGCTTTGTGTAATGCTTCTTGGAAAGAACGCCCAATTCCCATTACTTCACCAACAGATTTCATTTGAAGCCCTAAAGTTCTATCAGCACCTTCAAATTTATCAAAGTTCCAACGAGGTATTTTTACGATTACATAATCTAAAGTTGGTTCAAAAAGAGCCGAAGTTGATTTTGTGATTTGGTTTTGCAATTCATCAAGATTGTATCCTAAAGCCAGTTTAGAAGCAATTTTAGCAATTGGGTAACCTGTTGCTTTTGATGCTAAAGCAGAAGAACGAGATACACGAGGATTAATTTCGATCGCAACGATATCTTCTTTTTCGTCTGGTGAAACTGCGAATTGTACGTTACAACCTCCAGCAAAATTTCCGATACTTCTCATCATCAAGATCGCGTAGTCACGTAATTTTTGGAAAGTTGTATCTGATAATGTCATCGCAGGTGCTACTGTAATCGAATCTCCAGTATGGATTCCCATTGGATCCATATTTTCGATCGAACAGATAATTACAACATTATCATTTTTATCTCTCAAAAGTTCTAACTCATATTCTTTCCATCCCATCAAAGCTTTATCAATTAAAACTTCATGAATTGGAGAAGCTTCAAGTCCGCGAGTTAAAAGCTCATCAAAATCTTCTTTTTTGTAAACAACTGCTGCTCCAGTTCCACCAAGTGTAAACGAAGGGCGAATTACAAGCGGGAAACCAAATTCCTGAGCAATTTCTTTTCCTTCTAAATATGAAGTAGCTGTTTTTGCAGGTGCAGTTGGCACATTAATTCTTTCTAAAAGCTGTTTAAACTGCTCTCTGTCTTCGGTAATGTTAATTGCATTTACATCAACCCCGATTAATTTTACGCCGAAATCCTGCCAAATTCCTTTTTCTTCAGCTTCCAAACACAAGTTCAAAGCCGTTTGTCCTCCCATAGTTGGCAAAACAGCGTCAATTTGTGGATGTTCCTTTAGAATTTCAATAATCGATTTTGTAGTTAGTGGTTTCAAATAAACATGATCGGCCATGGTTGGGTCGGTCATAATCGTCGCTGGATTTGAGTTTATCAAGATAACTTCAATTCCTTCTTCACGAATCGAGCGTGCAGATTGAGATCCCGCATAATCGAATTCGCAAGCTTGACCAATAACAATAGGTCCTGAACCTATTATTAAAACTGATTTTATTGATGTGTCTTTAGGCATTTTGTATGTATTGTGTAGTTATTATAATGTATTCAAAAAACATTCACAGTGCTTTAGAAACTAGAATGTTACAAATTTATTACCGACAAGGTATAAAAAAAGGCGATACTAAAAAAGTAATCGCCTTATGTATGTTTATACAAACATTATTTTTTGTGTCTAGGCTCGCTAGAAACAGTTAATTTATGTCTTCCTTTTGCTCTTCTACGCGCTAGAACTTTTCTTCCATTCGCAGAAGCCATTCTGTCCATAAATCCGTGCTTATTTCTTCTTTTTCTTTTCGATGGTTGAAATGTTCTTTTGCTCATTGCTTTGTATCTTTAAATGGTATCTAATATCTCTTTTTCTGTTTTGGAGATCCTTATTCCAAAACCGAGTGCAAATATACAAAGACTTTTTTTTCTGGCAAGTACTTTAATAAAAATATTTTTAATTCATTTTACTATATTTGCAATCACAAATATACATCAATTATGTTTAATAAAATTATCAAACTTATTTTAGCTGGATTACTTGTAGTAGCTGGCATCTGGCAATTTACAGAAAGCAATATAGGTAACGGAATATTCCTTTTATTACTAACTGCAATTCCAATTTTTCTTTACTTTAAAAATGAATTTATCCTTTTAGCCTTCCTTAAATTAAGAAAACAAGACTTTGAAGGAGCAAAAAAATGGTTATCTTATATTAAAAACCCTGAAACTGCATTAGTAAGAAAGCAACAAGGTTATTTTAATTATCTTCACGGAATTATGTTATCTCAAACAAATCTTATTCAAGCTGAGAAACATTTCAAAAAAGCAATCGAGCTTGGATTATCAATGGATATGGATCTAGCCGTAGCAAAATTAAACCTTGCAGGAGTTGCAATGTCACGCAGAAGAAAACTTGAAGCGACAAATTTATTAGCTGAAGCTAAAAAATTAGACAAACAAGGAATGCTGAAAGAGCAAATCTCAATGATGAAAGAACAAATGAAGAAAATCTAATTTTCTAAATTATATCCCGATAGCTATCGGGATTAAAATCCCAAATTCTAATTAATTGTGAATTTGGGATTTTTTTTATTTTAAATTTTCTTTCTAACACAAGACCAACGCTTAGTTTGTCATTTCGACGAAGGAGAAATCTTCACGAGCAACTCTATAATCAAAATCGATAATCTTTGTCGAGCTACTTGCGGAGATTTCTCCTTCGTCGAAATGACAAGATTGCGCTAGAATCTCAGAGAATTGGAATTTAATTCTCTAATATAATAGAAGGCAGATTCTCATTCAACCATTTATACTTATTGAGAATCATAATATGGGTTCCGCCTTTTACAACAATACAGCTGTTAATATACTTTATAGGAAAAACATCATCTTGATCTCCGTGAATATGAATCACTTTTTCATCGATTTGATTTCTATCCCATAAAATAACTGATTCTACTGCCCATTGTAAATAATTAAGATCACGAACAGCTAAAAACTTCTCATACAACTTAATACGTTTATTGACTTTTTCGCCAAAAGAGTATTTTGCAAGATTCTCAATGTTTAAAATTAACTTCATTGGAATCAGTTTATAGGCTTTTGTTGTTTTTCCAATTTTCATTCTTCTAGGAAACTCAACATTACTCCTAACACTTGAAATAATAATTACTTTTCTGACTTGAATGTGTTTTGCTATCTCCTGAACCAAAATTCCTCCAAAAGAAACTCCTATTAAAACTGGATTTTCATGTTTTATATTTTTGCTGATTCGCAGGGCATAATCAGACAATGATTCTTTTGGTTTTGGAATTTCCCATTCCAATAAACACATTTCAAAAATAGTTTCATCTAGTTTGATTCTTTCAAAAATGGCAGGACTTGCTGCTAAACCGGGCATAAAATATACAGGAATTTTGCTCATTAGTTTGAAAATGGATTATAATTACGGCTATAATTTCAAGTTAAAAGTACTTTTTTTAGTTATATACACAGCAAATCTTACACCATAATTAAACTCTAAAAAAATAAACGAGAAAAAAGAACTGATTCCAGACCGAAATAGAGATTTTAAAAAATAATCTAATATTGAAAATCAAATGATTACCTTTGTAGTCCGACATTTTTTAAAATTTTCAAAAAGAATTCTACATGAGATTGTTCCACCCCATTCTCTATTACATATTAACGACTAATAAAAACATGACAAATTATGGAATCTATTGAAATTACTATGGAAATCAAAGACAATACTTTTGCAAGACAATTTGAAACCACAGTTCCAGAAGGATTATTAAGCATTGAATATTCATTTCAGGAAAAGAAAATTTTCCTAACAAAAATCAACACTCCAGAAAACTACGAAAATCAACCTGTAATCGACACATTACTTAAAAACATAATGGAGCTGAGCACAGAAAAAAAATTGAGAGTAGTTCCAATCCATCCAAAAATTGTTTCTTTTTTCAAGAAAAACCCAAAATACAAAGAATTGCTTCCTCCGGGAATTAGAATCTAAAAATCGCCTATCAACTTAAGCCACATACCGCCGATTACCATATAAATAAAGAGCATTACAAGTCCAGTTATTAAACCTTTGACCCACCAGCTTTTTAAATCTACGTAGCCGCTCCCGAAAAAAACAGGTGCCGGCCCGTGACCATAATGCGTTAAAGTTCCATAAATTGACCCCACAAAACCAAGCATAAAAGCCAAAAGCAATCCAGGAACTCCTAACGAAACTCCTACTCCTAAAAGCGCCGCATACATTGCCGCTACGTGAGCTGTTGCGCTGGCAAAAAGATAATGACTAAAAAAGTATACCAACACAATAATAGGAAATGCCATCTGCCAGCTTAAACCTCCTATTTCTGCTTTTATTACATTACTAAACCAGTTTATAAAACCAAGTTCATTTAACGAACTGGCCATCATAACTAAAACTGAGAACCAAACAATTGTGTCCCAAGCTCCTTTTTCTGCTTTTACATCATCCCAAGTTAGAACTGAAGTTAAAAGCAAAATTACTAAACCTATAAAAGCTGTTGTTGTGGCATCAATAGAAAACAAATCACCTGTCATCCAAAGAAACAACAAAATAAAAAACGTTAAGAGCATCATCCACTCGTTACGGGTAATCGGCCCCATATCTTTCAATTTCTGAGCAGCAATTTGCGGTGCATCTCCTGTTTTTTTAAGTTCAGGCGGATAAATTTTATATAATACAAAAGGAATTACAAAAAAGGCACATAAACCCGGAACTATAGCCGCTGCCGCCCACGACATCCAAGAAATTTTTATTCCCAAATTAAGCGCAAACTTTTGACACATGGGGTTACTTGCTGTTCCTGTCAAAAACATAGAGGACGCAATTAAATTTGCATTATAACTGCTCAAGGTAAGGTACGATCCCAATTTTCGATGTGTTTCGGGTTGATCTGGCATAGAACCAAAACTCATTGACATCGATTTCATAATAGGATAAATAATTCCTCCGCCTCGAGCCGTATTACTAGGCACTGCTGGAGCCAAAACCAAATCAGCCAACCCTAAACCATACGCCAACCCTAATGAACTTTTTCCAAATATTCTAATAAACAAAAAAGCAATTCTGTTTCCTAAACCTGTTTTTATAAATCCTCTGGCTATAAAAAACGATATTCCGATTAACCAAATCACTTTATCTCCAAAGCCTTTTAAGGCCAAAGTAATTGATTTACCTGCATCGCCAGGAGCCAAAACTTGAGAAAAAGCAGTTAAAGCAATGGCAATCATACACATTGTACCCATTGGCGCAGCTTTTAGAATAATTCCTAAAATTGTGGCTACAAAAATGGCAAACAAATGCCAAGCTTCGATTACTACACCATCTGGCGCAGGAATTAACCAAATTGCAATTCCAACTGCCAGCGTAATTAAGGTTTGTGGTATTTTTACTTCTTTCATAAAATTAGGATTAAATTAGACTATAGTCTACATTGAAACTGAATTAGAAACAAATTATCATTATAAGAAGAGGTGTCTGGGATATTGCGGGCATACTTGTCAATTTCAAATCCCATTTCGATACGGCCTGTATACGCTTTTCCAAATTCAAAACTAATCATTGGTGTATAAGTCTGCCTAACATTCGAATTAATTTTATAACTCGGATCGAAACTTTCAAAACGACAGGACAACTCTAACGAAGTTAATTTTTTGTAATTAACAGAGTATCTTAAATTAGGCAGAAAATAAATCCCGCGCATTTGATAATCAGAAACATCTGGAGTTCTCGTATCAACAGGTAAAGAAAAATATAAATTATGATTTGTTCCTTGCTTGTACTCTATTTGTAAATCAAAAGTAAATTTATCTGTCAGCTTAAAATCGCTGGTAATATCAGCTCCAAAAGCAAAAACTTTTTCCTTGAAAACTTTACCTGTTCCAGCATTTAATCCAAGATTTATTTTATGTTCTTTTGATAATCCAAATACCCAGCGTGTAGAATACTGCTTACCATTATCTTTGTCCATTTCCTGATTTTTTCCGTTTCCGTTTAAAACTGAAACAGCATAATTTACTGGAATTTTACCAATGTCAAAATTTCCGCTTACCGAAGCTCCAATTTGAAAACTTGTCCATCCATTTTTTCCAAATTCATAATATTGATTAGAGAAATCGAAAGATTTAATAATGTCCACAGGAACCAATTCCTCGATACCAAAAGCCGGACGAAATTGCCCGCCTGTTATCGCTATATATTTATTAAAAGTATATTTTGCATAAGCATTCTCCAGCACCTTTCCTTTTGTATCTGATTTAAAATCGGCTAGATTTACCAATATTACAACTTCCGTAGCTTCGCTAAGTTTTGTATTCAATCCTACACGCATTCTTTTAATATCAAATGTACTTTGAGTAGCATCTCCTGTAGAATGATGAACACCCATTACATCCACATTGTCACCAAAACTTTCTAAATAACGAGCTTGAAAAAGCCCTTTAAATTGAAACTGCGGATACTTTACACCATCATCAGAATCTGTTGCAGTTTGAGCTGCCCCGGTTTGGGCATTCATAAAGTGTGGTATTATCAAAAGGATAAAAATAATTTTTACTAGTAAAGGTTTATTCATAAAGACTTTAAATAAAAAATTAGTATAATATTATCTCTGCTTACTTTTTATTCTCCACTCATCTTCTATCCGAACTTCGATTTGCCGGCCTTGGAGCCGCGGTATTTCTATTTGGTGCTGAACTAGGCGCCGGACGAGTTGCAGGTCGTGTTACTGGTGCTGCGGGACGAGTTACAGGCTGCGTTGGTCGTACCGCAGGTCTTGTTGACGGGTTTGCAGGACGAGTTACTGGTCTTGTTGTACCAGGGTCTGTTACACCAGGTCTAGTCGTTGGGTTTGTTGGTCGCGTTACCGGCCTTGTTGTACCAGGATTTGTTGGACGCGTTACTGGTCTAGTTGTTCCTCCAGGTCTAGTCGACGGATTTGTTGGTCGAGTTACCGGTCTTGTACTATTTCCCGGCCTTGAAGGTCTTGAAGGCGTTACCGGCGCAGGTCTTTTATAATCTCTGCCATTATAAGTCCCCTTATAACGTCCGTTAACTCGGTTATCCCTAACTACTACAGATGTATTTCTTCTAGTGGCATAATTATTATAATATCTAGGATTTCTTATAACGGTAGTTCTTCGGTAATAACGATTGCTGTAATAATGTCCGTGATAACCCCAATAATCATGATAATAAACTGGACGCCACGGACGCCAGTATGGAGGGTAATACCCCCAATACCAAGGTGATCTGTAAGCTACATATATGGGAGAGAACAAAAACAACACTACCGGCCATGCACTCACACTTGTATTTACATAACTTGGACTGGTTGTGGTATTATAATTATTAGTTGTATTGTTATTTATAATTACTGTTTGATCTCCTTTATAACCGGGATTTGGTGTTCCTGCAACTGTATCTGCAGGTTCAACTATATAATTTTTCCCGTATAGATCTTCGTCTCCAATTGCCTGAACGTGAACATTATTTTTTTTGTCTTTATCAACTTCAATAACTGCAACATCCTGAGTCTCCTTACTATTTACAGCTACCTGAAGCACAATTACGTGTGTATTTCCTTCTTTATGACTTTCGATTTCAATATAATCGATTTCTCCATCATTATTTAAATCTAAATTATTAACCTTAGTTTCTGGATCATTTAATGCTTTTTCAAAATCTTCTAAAGTTTTTGATTTTTGAAATATATCTAATACTGCATACAAATTAAGATTATCCCCAGGCAAACCTAAAGCTACAGGTTCATCATTTGTTTGAGAAAACAAGGAATTAAACAAACTACTCATTAAAATCACAAAAAATAGAATACTTTTTTTCATATTAATAGTCAGTTGATTAAGATTTGCAGTGACTAAGGTATGAAAAAACAGACAAAGTTTTAACATAACATTATAACTTTCTGTTTTATACTATAAAATTTAAACAAAACGGCTTTTTGACCTAATTTACTTCTCAAAAAGCCAATAATGTAAGACTTATATTCTTATATTTGTAAATAAGCGTTCTTTCTGAACATCTTCTCCTTTGTAATGTCTTACAAAATCTGTTTTACGATTTGTCAAATTATAGAAACTAAATTGCGATGAAAAAACATATACTTATTTTTTTCTTTTTCCTTTCAATTACCTGTGGATATGGCCAAATAGAGGTCTCATCGACTTTGGATGATGCGATCCAGAAGGCTATTGAAAAAAGTGCTTCTTTAAAAAACAAAGATTTAGACATTGAAAAATTAAACCTTCAGGAAAAAAGTGTCTGGAATAAATATATTCCAACAGTTGAAGCGAGTGCTCTTTATACTTATTTCGACAACAAACTTACTGTAGATCTTCCTACGGCAACTATTCCAATTGTAAACTATCCTTTATTTGATGGTAAAACTGCTTTTAAAAATTACGGCAACATCTTTAACGGAAGTGTAATGGCAAAAACCGTACTATTCAGCGGTATGCAAATTCCGAATGGCGCAAAAGCTATTGGAGAAAAAACCAAAGGAACAATGTTCCTGAAAGAATCTGAAAAGGATCAAATTACAAAAGAAGTCATCAACACTTTTGATCAACTGGAATTGTTAAAAGAAATAGACAAACTATTAAAAGAAAGCGAAAATAGATTAGAGACTGAAACAAAACGCGTTACAAAAGCTATCGAACAAGGACTGGCAATTCCGTATGATCGAGACAAAATTAAGCTGGCCTCATTAGAACTGACTTCAAAAAAAATTGAGCTTGACGGAAAAAGAAAATTAGTTTATAAAAAAATCCAGTACTTAACAGGTTATTCTATTAGTGAAATAGAAAATGTTCATTACGACTTAAACCCCTATTTAATAACGGATGAAAAATTAAGCACACAAAATAAACAAGAAATAAAAGCATTGGAATCGTTTAAATCTGCTTATGAATATTTATTAAAGAAAGAGAAAGGAACTTATCTGCCAACTTTAGGAGCATTTGGAGGTGTTTCGTACTCTAGTCTTTTTGATGCAAATGCTACTACTCCAATAATTACTGGAATTAATCAAGCTTTATATTTAGGTTTAAACGAAGTTACAATAAGCAATAACTGGGTTGTAGGAGCCGCTATGAAATGGGAAGTTTTTTCTGGTTTTGAAAGAAAACACAAAGTGCACGAAGCCAAAATCAATATTGAGCAGGTTCAAAACCAAATTGACGATACTAAAGAAAAACTCGAACTTCTGCTGGAAAAAAATCTTGTTGATTATAGTGTGCTGACTCAAAAAATAGACATTACACAGCAGCAGGAAAAAGTAGCAAACAATAATTTAAATCTTGCGATAAAACAGTATAAAGAAGGCTTAATCAACATATCAGAACGTCTTGAAGCAGAAAACGACTCTTATAAAGCATCCGTAAACAAAACAACTACTTTGATCGAACAAAGACTTGCTGCTATTGAAACTATAATTGCTACTGGCGATTTATCAAAAAAAATATCTAAATAAAAGTTCTATTTTATGAAAAAAATAATAGTAACCGCTGTCGTAATTCTCCTTTTAATAAGCTGTCAAAAAGCAAAAAAAGAGGATACAATTCAAGGAAAAATAGAAAAAGAACAAATTGCAGTTGTCAGCAAAATTCCTGGCAAGATTCTAAAAATCTTTGTCAAGGAGGGAGATATTGTTCAAAAAGGAGACACATTGGCAATTTTAGATATTCCAGAAGTAGATGCTAAAAAAAGTCAGGCTGAAGGCGCAGTAATCTCGGCTCAAGCACAATATAAAATGGCAGTAAAAGGCGCTACTGAAAACCAAATAAAACAGCTTGAAGCTAAAAAAATGGGATTGAAGGAACAATATGAGTTTGCTCAAAAATCGATCAAACGATTAACCAATATGCTCAAAGATTCTTTGATTTCTCAACAAACTTACGACGAAACTTTTGCAAAATATCAAGGAGCGCAAGCACAATACAATGCTGTTATTGCTGAACTTGATGATGCAAAAAAAGGCGCTCGAATCGAACAGCAAACAATGGCTTTAGGACAACAAGACAGAGCACTTGGCGCATTGCAGGAAGTAGAAACTGCAAATAAGGAACGCTATATAATTGCTCCGCAGAATATGAGTATTGAGACTATCACTTTAAATCTTGGCGAACTGGCATTACCTGGCTACACTTTGTTTAATGGCTATATTGCAGACAGCACTTATTTTCGTTTTACAATTCCTGAAAAACAATTGGATAAGTTTAAAAAAGGACAAGAAATAACGGTACAGGTTCCGTATAAAAAAGAAAATATTAAAGGGACTGTGACTACAATAAAACAATTGGGAGCTTACGGAAATATTGCTACCGCTTATCCAGATTATGAAATGCAGGAAAGCTTATTTGAAATAAAAATAACGCCTTCAAATACGGAACAGGCAAAAGATCTTATTACAAAAACAACTGTTACTTTATCGCTTTAACTATGCAAAACTTTTTTTCATTGCTTAAACGGGAATTTCAATTATTTTGGAAAAACAAAGTGCTCCGAATATTATTCATTGGTGCACCAATACTCTATGGCGTTTTATTGGGATATGTTTACGGAAAAGGCAAGGTAACCGATTTACCCATAATTGTGGTTGATCAGGATCGAAGCGAATTAAGCTCAAAAGCAATTCAGATGTTTGAGGATAATGAAGTTTTATCGATTGCTTCTATTTTGTACGATCAAAATAATCTTTCTAAAATTGCCATTCAAAAAGAAGCAACCTGTGTAGTTATTATTCCAAAAGATTTTGAAAAAATGACGCTCACTAAAAAGTATCCCGAAATCACAACCATTGTAAATACATCTAATGTTCTAACCGCTAATTATGCTTCGACTGCTATACAAATTTGTTTAGGAACATTAAAAGCAGGCGTTCAAATTGAAACATTACGAAAACAAGGTGTTCCTGAAAATTTACTCATGTCGCAATACGAACCTTTCAAAACTACTTTTATAAAAAAATACAATCGCAGCACCAACTATATGTATTTTCTTTGGCCGGGCGTTCTTGCAACGGTACTGCAACAAGTACTTTTACTGGGATTAGCACTTTCTTTTGCTTCTGAATTTGAAAACGGGACTTTTAAAGATTTAGTAAAAAGATGTCCGTCAATTTTCAAAATGCTTGCCGTAAAAATAATTCCATATCTCATAATGAGCTTTGGAGTCAGGCTTATTTACTGGCTTTTTACTTTATGGTTCAGACTTCCGTTTTATGAAAATTTACTACCGCTTACTTTTATTGCTGGAATATTTGTACTCTCTGTTTCTTTCATTGGAATCTTGGTAAGCGTAGTCGTTCCTAATCAATTAAAAGCGACAGAAATTTTGATGGTGATTGCAACTCCAAGCTTTATCTTGAGCGGTTTTACTTGGCCTTTAAGTCAAATGCCTCAAGCTGTTCAAGCAATTGCAAATGTAATTCCATTGACACATTTCTTAAAAGCTTTTAGAATTCTAATTATTGAAGACGGTGCTTTTTCACAAACTACAAAACCAATGTGGAATATGATCATTATTGGTTTAGTCTGCTCAATTGGCGCTTACATTGCTTTGTATTTTAAAAAGAAAAGCGTTTTAAAACAAGCATAATTTTTTGACATAAAAAAAGGCATAAGAATCAACTTATGCCTTTATACTTTTTAAAGAGAGAATTATTTTTCAATCTCTCTCATAGAATCCATTTTTTTATGCGCAAGGAAACCTGCCACATCTTCAAAATGCTCTTTTACACGTTTGTTTCCAAATTCAAAAACCTTAGTTGCTAATCCGTCAAGGAAATCACGGTCGTGAGAAACTAAGATTAATGTCCCGTCAAAATCACGCAAAGCATCTTTAATAATATCTTTTGTCTTCATATCCAAGTGATTCGAAGGCTCATCCAGAATCAATAAATTCACTGGTTCTAACAACAATTTAATCATTGCCAAACGTGTTTTTTCTCCACCAGAAAGCACTTTTACTTTCTTAGTGATATCATCACCTTGAAACATAAACGCTCCAAGAATATTTTTAATCTGTGTACGAATATCTCCTACTGCAATTGCATCGATAGTTTCAAAAATAGTTGCATTTTCATCTAACAATGAAGCCTGATTTTGAGCGAAATATCCAATTTGTGCATTATGTCCAATTTCAACACTTCCTTCATCAACACCAATCTCTTTCATAATTGCTTTGATCATGGTCGATTTTCCTTCTCCATTTTTACCAACAAAAGCAACTTTTTGACCGCGCTCAATTACAACATTTGCATCTTTAAAAACGACATGATCTCCATAGGATTTAGACATATCTTTTACTACAACCGGATATTGTCCAGAACGTGCTGCCGGCGGAAACTTCAAACGCAATGCAGAAGTATCTACCTCATCAACTTGAACAATTTCAAGCTTCTCAAGCATTTTTACACGTGATTGTACTGCGTCGGTTTTTGAAAACGTTCCTTTAAAACGATCAATAAAAGCTCTATTGTCAGCAATCATTTTTTGCTGTTCATCGTAAGCTTTCTGCTGATGAATACGACGGTCTTTTCTAAGTTCTAAGTAATGAGAATATTTAGCTTTATAATCGTAAATTCTTCCCATTGTTACTTCGATTGTACGATTTGTAATATTATCTACAAATGCTCTATCGTGCGAAATTACCACTACTGCTTTGGCCGAAGTTAATAAAAATTCTTCCAGCCATTGAATACTTTCAATATCCATGTGGTTAGTCGGCTCATCCAGTAAAATCAAATCTGGTTTTTGAAGTAAAATTTTAGCCAATTCAATACGCATTCTCCATCCTCCAGAAAATTCAGAAGTTTGACGTGTAAAATCTTCTCTTTCAAAACCTAAACCAACTAAGATCTTTTCAACTTCAGCTTCGTAATTTACTTCTTCAATTGCATAATACTTCTCGCTTAAGTCAGAAACTCGCTCGATCAATTTCATGTATGCATCACTTTCATAATCCGTACGAACCGTTAATTGCTCATTGATTTCGTCGATTTCGGCTTTCATTTTAAAAATCTCACCAAAAGCTTTAGAAGCTTCTTCCATTACAGTAGAACCGTCTTTAGTCAATAAATGCTGAGGCAGATAAGCCACAACAGCATCTTTTGGTGTAGAAATACTTCCTGTAGATGGTTTGCTTTGTCCTGAAATTATTTTTAGAAGTGTCGATTTTCCCGCACCATTTTTACCCATAAGGGCAATTTTATCATTTTCGTTTATAGCAAAAGAAACATCGCTAAATAATGTAGTTCCACCAAACTGAACCGAAATATCGTTAACTGTAATCATTACTTTCTGTGAATTTGTTTAATCGGTTAATCGTTTATTTGACTACCCATTTTTTTCGTGCTGCAAAGATAGATTAATTAGAGTATTAGACAATATTATTTAGATTACAGAGCAGCAGGATTTTTTAAATTACATCAATATTCCTACATATTCCCAAAATTTAATCTTATCTTGTATAAGAATTTAAAAATCAGCAAAATATGAGAACTAAATTAAACCTAACTGCCAGCCTTATTGCGGCGTTATTATTTGGACTTTCTGCACATGCACAAAAAACGGTAATAAAAAAAGAAGCTTTGCCAGCAAATGCTCAAACTTTCTTAAAAACGCACTTTGGATCGAAAAAGCCAAGCTACATATTAGAAGACAAAGAAATTCTCTCTACAGAATACAAAGTTCAATTTGATAATAAAATTGAAATCGAATTTGATAAAAAAGGAAACTGGAAAGAAGTTGACGGTAAAGGTGCTAAACTTCCAACGTCTATCATCCCAAAAAAAATTGCCTCTTACGTAAAAGCAAATTTCCCTAAAGAAAAAGTAACCAAAATTGAACTAGGATCTTTTGGTTATGAAACAAAACTAACAAACGGTTTAGAATTAAAATTCAACACAAAGGGAGATTTCACTAAGATTGACAATTAACAAAAACTGATAAATTAGAAAATCTACTATAAATCAAAACCCGACAAATTTTAAAATCTGTCGGGTTCAAAAAATTATATAATTTTCAAATTGATTAATTATCCAATTAATCTTTTCTCCATTTTTTAGTTTCTTCAAAAATATGCTCTAAAATTGAAGCTTCTATTTCATCAAAAGCAATATTTCGTCTTCCCATAACTAATTTGGCAGTTTCGAAAGCTTTTTTGGTTACATAAGTTGTAAAACCAGCTGCTCCACCCCAAGAAAAACTCGGAACAAAATTTCTAGGAAATCCAGAACCAAAAATATTAGCACTTACTCCAACAACAGTTCCAGTATTAAACATAGTATTGATACCACATTTACTGTGATCGCCCATCATTAAACCACAAAACTGAAGACCTGTTTTTGCAAATCCTTCTGTTTCATAGCTCCACAATTTCACTTCTTCGTAATTATTCTTAAGGTTTGAATTATTACTGTCTGCACCAATATTACACCATTCTCCTAAAACAGAATCTCCTAAAAACCCGTCATGTCCTTTGTTTGAATTGGCAAAAAGAACAGAATTCTTAACCTCTCCTCCTATTCTAGATCCTGGACCAACAGTTGTTGCACCATAAACTTTAGCATTAAGCTTTACTGAAGCATTTTCACATAAAGCAAAAGGACCGCGAATCACAGTTCCTTCCATGATTTCAGTATTCTTACCTATATATATAGGTCCTGTTGATGCGTTTAAAGTTACAAACTCTAATTTTGCTCCTTCTTCAATAAAAACATTCTCAGGCGCTATAACATTTACACTCTTAGGAATTGCTTGCGACTTTCTATCTTCTGTCAAATAAGCAAAATCGGCACGAATTGCAGCGTCATTTTTAGAAAAAATATCCCAAGTATGTTCAACTGTTAAACAATCTTCATTGTACTGAATAATTTCATACGAATCGAAATCAACTTCTTCTTGATTTTCTGTTGTAAAAAAAGCAATTACATCATCGCCTTTAAAGATCGCCTGATTCTCTTTTAAATCAGAAACTAATTCAGCCAGTGTATCATTTGGTAAATATGCCGCGTTGATCATTACATTTTCTTCCATTTCAACCATAGGAAATTTTGCAGACAAGTAATCCTCAGTAATTGTTGTAATAGTAGAACCTAGACGTGATTCCCATTTTTGGCGAATCGTCATAATTCCAATTAGAATATCAGCCACAGGTCTTGTAAAAGTAAAAGGCAGTAAAGCATTTCGGACCGGACCGTCAAAAAGAATATAATTCATAAATAAAATTTGTACTTGTTAAAATCTTGATTTGGTTATCAGGGTCAAAGTTACAAATATTTATTTTTTTTACTAAAATTGTTTTAGTAGTTAGCAATTAATTCATGAATTGCTTCGCCAGTTCGCTATCGCTCGAGTCGTGGCTAATAAATTATTGTACAAAAAAAGCCTTCCGATTGGAAGGCTTTTGTATGATTGTAAACAGCTATTATTTTTTAGCGTGTTTTGCATATTTAGTTTTGAATTTATCAATACGTCCTGCAGTATCGATAAGTTTAGATTTACCAGTATAAAAAGGGTGAGATGTTCTAGAAATCTCCATTTTTACAACTGGATACTCAACTCCGTCAACTTCAATTGTTTCTTTTGTATCTGCAGTAGATTTAGTGATAAAAACTTCGTCATTTGACATGTCTTTAAATGCAACTAATCTGTAATTTTCTGGGTGAATTCCTTTTTTCATCTTTTCTTTTATTTATTGTTTTAGAGCATTTTTATTTTGAAGCTTTTCCATGGTTAGAAAAAGGTATAAACAACTCTACTCTTTTTTGTTTAAAAATTTAATTATTTTTGAGTGTGCAAATTTACAATTCTTTTTTAATAAACAAATACTTAGCCCACTTTTTTTTAGTTTATTTCGAAAAGCTTTTTTTATCTTCGATTATACTGGGAATTACTATATTTGTGGATTAATTTTAAACTTATAGAAATATGATTAATGAAGTTATTAAAAAGAATGGAGTTACTTACGGCATTACTCTAGGAATCATCCTAGCTTTGATTACTGCAGCAATGTATGCTATAGATCTAAAATTATTTGTTTCAGGCTGGGTAGGCGGCCTAACATTTGTGCTTTATTTAATAATTGGCATCCTATTATTGGTTAAAACAAAAAAAGAAATCAATGGCTTTTTTTCGTTTAAAGATGCATTTACCACTTTTTTTATAACTACTATAATTGCCTTAGCAATTTCTACCTTATTTAGTATTATATTATTTAATGTAGTCGATCCAGGCGCTAAAGACACCGTAAACGAGTTACTTATAAAATACATGGCTGAAACTTTACAAAAGTTTGGAACACCAGCTTCAGCTGTAAATGAAGCTTTAGCTAAAATGAAAGAAAACAGTCCTTTCTCAACTATAGAACAAATAAAAGCTTTAATTTTCAGTATTGTCGGCTACTCAATTTTAGGATTAATTTTAGCGGCATTTTTCAAAAGCAAATCTACACAAGAATAAAAATATAAATGAATTTATCTATACTTATACCGCTTCTAAATGAAGAGGAGTCACTTCAAGAACTCTATACATGGATTATTAAAGTGATGCAATCTAACAATTACTCTTATGAAATCATTTTTGTGGATGATGGAAGTACAGATGATTCTTGGAATATTATTGAACGTTTCTCAAACGAAAACCCAAATGTAAAAGGGATTCGTTTCATGAAAAACTTTGGAAAATCGCAGGCTTTGCATGCTGGTTTTGCAAAAGCAAAAGGCGATGTAATTATTACAATGGATGCCGATTTACAAGATAGTCCGGATGAAATTCCTGGATTATATGAAATGATCACGGCTCAGAAATTCGATTTGGTTTCTGGCTGGAAAAAGAAACGTTACGATTCTGTTGTAGCGAAAAATCTGCCTTCAAAATTATTCAACTGGGCTGCCAGAAAAACTTCGGGAGTTGAATTGAATGATTTTAACTGCGGACTAAAAGCATATAACAATACAGTTGTAAAAAACATTGAAGTATCTGGTGAAATGCACCGTTATATTCCTGTTTTAGCAAAGAACGCTGGTTTTAATAAAATTGGCGAAAAAGTGGTTATTCATCAAGCTCGTAAGTACGGCGAAACTAAATTTGGAATGGATCGTTTCATAAACGGTTTTCTAGATTTAATTACGATTTGGTTTTTATCAAGATTCGGGAAAAGGCCAATGCACTTATTTGGAGCGATAGGCTCGTTAATGTTTATTATCGGATTTCTATCTGCGGGATACATTGGTGTTTCAAAACTATACCATATGTACAACGGAATGAAGTACAGCCTCGTAACCAGTAATCCGTGGTTTTTTATTGCGTTAACCACAATGATTCTTGGAACTCAGCTTTTTTTAGCAGGTTTTCTAGGTGAAATCATTTTGAGAACCAAAAACAACGAGGAACGTTACAAGGTTTCAAGAGAGGTTAATTTTTAACTAAAATATCACACCTCATCACAGAGTTGCTCCTGAAAAAACTTATTTTTATTTAAAAAATATTAAAAAGACATTTACATGAATATAGCACCTAACATATTGAATGCTGTAAACGAATGGTTGACACCAACATTTGACAAAGAAACCCAAGCAGCTGTTAAAGAATTAATGACTACTTCACCAAAAGAACTTGAAGAAAGTTTTTATAAAAATCTAGAATTTGGAACTGGTGGAATGCGCGGTGTTATGGGTGTTGGAAATAACAGAATCAACAAATATACACTTGGAAAAAACACTCAGGGTCTTTCTGACTATCTTCACGAAGTTTTTCCAAATCAGCCTTTAAAAGTAGTTATCGCTTACGATTGTCGTCACAACAGCAACACTTTAGCAAAAGTGGTTGCCGATGTTTTCTCCGCAAACGGAATTCAGGTTTATTTGTTTTCTGACATGCGTCCAACTCCTGAATTGTCTTTTGCCCTTAAATATTTAGGCTGTCAATGCGGAATCGTTCTTACTGCCTCACACAATCCTCCCGAATATAACGGATATAAAGTGTATTGGGAAGATGGCGGACAAATTGTTCCTCCGCAAGATGCTGCTATTATTAATGTGATCGAAAATTTAAGTTACGATAAAATTAAGTTCAATGCAAATGAGAGCTTAATTCAATATATCGATACTGAAATTGACAAAGCATTTGTAAAATCATCTATCGAAAACGCAAGTTTTAATACTCCGGCTGAAGCCAAAGACAATTTACATATTGTGTTTACTTCATTGCACGGAACTTCTATAAAATCTGTTCCAGATACTTTATCACAAGCTGGATACACAAACGTACACATTGTTCCAGAACAAGCTGAACCAAACGGTGATTTCCCAACAGTAAAATCTCCAAATCCAGAAGAACCAGAAGCTTTAACAATGGCTTTGGCTTTGGCAGACAAAACCAATTCAGATATTGTAATAGGAACAGATCCTGATTGCGATCGTCTAGGAGTTGCTGTAAGAAACAATGATGGTAAAATGATTTTACTTAACGGAAATCAAACCATGATTTTAATGACTTCTTTCTTATTGAAACAATGGAAAAAAGCAGGTAAACTTAACGGAAAACAATTTATAGGCTCAACAATCGTTTCAACTCCAATGATGATGGAGCTGGCTACAAGTTACGGCGTAGAATGCAAAGTTGGTTTAACAGGATTTAAATGGATCGCTAAAATGATCAAAGATTTTCCTGAACTTCAGTTTATTGGAGGTGGAGAAGAAAGCTTTGGCTTTATGGTTGGCGATGCTGTTAGAGATAAAGATGCTGTTGCCGCTACCTTATTAATATGCGAAGTTGCTGCTCAAGCAAAAGCAGCCGGAAGCTCTGTTTACAAAGAACTTTTACAACTTTATGTGGAAAATGGTTTTTACAAAGAATATTTAGTTTCATTAACTAAAAAAGGAATGGAAGGTTTAGAAGAAATTAATCAAATGATGATTAATCTACGCCAAAACCCTCTAAAAGAAGTAAATGGTCAACGTGTAATTATGGTTGAAGATTATCAATCATCGACTGCATTGAACTTATTGACAAATGAAGAATCTTCAATGGATATTCCAAAATCAAATGTATTGATTTATTATACTGAAGACGGTTCTAAAATTTGTGCAAGACCAAGTGGAACGGAACCAAAAATTAAGTTCTACATCAGTGTAAATGCCGAATTAGAATCAGTTCAAGATTTTGACGATGCCGAAAGTTTCTTAGACGGGAAAATTCAAAACATCATTGCAGATATGCAATTGAAATAATAAAATACAAATACAATATTCAAAAACCCGATATGTTTCTTTAAACTATCGGGTTTTAATGGTAAAAAACACCAAAATGAGTAATTTCAAAAAAATAGTTCCTTTTATATACCCATATAAAAAATATGCATTCTTAAACATTTTTTTTAATGTTCTGTATGCGCTTTTTAGCACGCTTTCGTTTGTTGCTTTAATACCGATGCTTCAGGTGTTATTTGACAAAACAAAAGCAAACAATGTAAAACCCGTATTTAAAGGAATTTTACAGCTTAAAGAATACGGAGAAGACTATTTAAGCTACTATATTACCACAACAAAAGGAACTCACGAATCTGGTTACGTTCTTTCCATTATGGTTGCTATAATCATCTCAATCTTTTTATTAAAAAATTTAGCCGATTATTTGGCGATGTTTTTTATCAATTTTTTGAGAAATGGTGTTTTAAAAGACATGAGAAATGCTTTGTACAAAAAAACACTAGAACTTCCTTTGGCTTTTTATTCTGAAAAAAGAAAAGGAGATGTAATTTCTAGAATTTCTGCAGATGTAAACGAAGTTCAAAACTCATTTTTAGCAATCTTAGAACTTATTGTAAAAGAGCCTTTAACCATTATTTTTACGATAGCTACTATGCTTATCATCAGTGCAAAACTGACTTTGTTTGTTTTTATTTTTATTCCAGTCTCAGGATATATCATTTCATTGATTGGAAAACAACTTAAAAAACAATCTACAAAAGCTCAAGAAGAACAAGGAAGATTTCTATCGACTATCGAAGAAACAATTGGCGGATTAAAAGTAGTAAAGGGATATAATTCTGAAAATTACTTTAATACCGTTTTTCAAAATTCGACAGAACGCTTTTTCAATTTATCAAACAGTATTGGAAACCGCCAGAACTTAGCTTCTCCTGCGAGTGAGTTTATGGGAATTACTGTTATTGCCATTTTACTTTGGTACGGCGGACAGATGGTTTTAATTGATAAAACTTTAGAAGGCGCCGCTTTTATCGCTTACATGGGATTGGCTTATAATATTCTAACTCCCGCAAAAGCTATTTCTAAAGCTTCTTATGGAGTAAAAAGAGGAAATGCCGCAGCAGAACGTGTTCTTGAAATTTTGGAACAAGAAAACACTATTGTTTCTAAAGAAAATGCTATTGAGAAATCGACTTTTGACGATAATATCGACATTAAAAACATCAACTTTAAATACGAAGAAGAAGCTGTTCTAAAAGACTTTTCTCTTCAAATTAAAAAAGGACAAACTGTTGCACTTGTCGGTCAATCTGGAAGCGGAAAAAGTACTATTGCAAACTTATTAACTCGTTTTTATGATGTAAACGACGGAACAATTTCTATTGACGGCATCAACATTAAGGATATGAATCTGCAATCGCTTCGAAGCTTAATGGGATTAGTAACGCAAGACAGTATTTTATTTAATGATACTATTAAGGCCAACATTTCATTAGGAAAACTAGATGCTAGTGATGATGAAATAATTGAAGCTTTGAAAATCGCGAATGCATATGAGTTCGTAAAAGATCTTCCGCAGGGAATTTATACCAATATCGGAGACAGCGGAAACAAGCTTTCTGGAGGACAAAAACAACGTTTATCGATTGCAAGAGCGGTATTAAAAAATCCGCCGATTATGATTTTGGACGAAGCAACTTCTGCATTAGATACTGAAAGCGAAAAATTTGTTCAGATCGCTTTAGAAAATATGATGCAAAACAGAACTTCTATTGTAATTGCCCACCGTCTTTCGACAATTCAAAAAGCAGACATAATCGTGGTAATGCAAAAAGGAAAAATTGTTGAGCAAGGAACACATGATGAACTAATTGCTCACAACGGAACTTATAATAAACTGGTAACTATGCAGTCTTTCGAGTCTTAAGCACAAAACCAAAACTTAACAAATAAACGAACACAGATTAAAGAATTATTAAACCTGATTTTAATTTCTTTAATCTGTGTTTATTTTTATAACTTTAGGTTAGTTAAAGAATAAACTTTTTAACGCTTCCTAAAATGTATATTAACAACCCTAATATCAAACTGCCAGATGATCCTAATACCATTGTTTGGAAATATCTTGATTTATCTAAATTTCTAGACTTATTACTTTCGAAGAAGTTATTTATGTCTCGTTCTGACAAATTTGAAGATCAATACGAAGGCACTTTCAGCGAACCTACTTACGAAGAAATAAAAAAACTTGCAGTTGACAATCCTGACTTCCTGAGTTACTACAAAACACATCGCGAAAAAGTTGCAATCAGCAGCTGGCATATAAATGAATACGAATCGTTTGCAATGTGGCAGATTTTTACTCAAAACAGCGAAGGATTAGCCATTCAGTCTACAATTGGAAGATTACAAAAAGCTTTAAAACCAGAGAACAATTTCGACCAATATATAGGCGAAGTAAATTACATCGATTACAAAAGAGAATATATTCCGTTTGACGATTTATTCTTTCCGTTTTTATTCAAAAGAAAAAGCTTTCAATACGAACGCGAAGTCCGAATTATTACCGATACTTCTAAAAGCAGTCTAAAAATAAACGATGGTTTAAGAATCAATGTTGACCTTAAATACCTTATCGAAAAAATCTATATACACCCTAAATCGGAGAACTGGTATAAAAAACTTGTAATTGATTTAGTTCACAAACTAGATCATGATTTTGACATCGAAAAATCAGATTTGGAAAGTGATATATTGATATGAAGCTGCTAAGGTGCTAAGATTCTGAGGCACTAAGTTTTTTTTATTGCCACATACTAAGAAGATTTCTTGATTCATTTTTGAATCAAACAAAAAAATCTATAAGTAACTAGTATTAGTTA
>NZ_NRQV01000047.1:0-22558 GCF_004119505.1 Flavobacterium sp. YO64
ATATTTATAGGTGTTGGAGTAACACTAGAGGTATTATTTCCAGGGGTAGGATCTGCTTCATTGGCAGCTATACTCGCACTGTTGGTATACGTTCCAGAGGCATTGACTGTGGCAATGATAGATAAGGTAGTATTCGATCCATTGGCTAAAGCACCAATCGCCCAGATTCCTGTTCCACTTGTATAGGTTCCTGAAGCTGTGCTGGCGCTTACAAAAGTATAACCGGAAGGTAAAATATCCGTTACACTTACTCCTGTTGCGTTGCTTGGACCTGCATTGGTTGCTGTTAAAGTAAAAGTAACATTACTGCCAACATTAGGCGTAGCGCTACTTGCGGTTTTGGTTATACCAACATTAGACTGCGCAACCGGGGTTGGGGTAACACTAGAGGTATTATTTCCAGGGGTAGGATCTGCAATATCTGGAGATGCTATAGAAGCACTATTCAAATAAGGACCTGCAGCTTTTACCGTAGCAGTAATTTGCAAAGTTGGGGAAGAGCCTATATTTAATAAACCAATATCCCAAACCCCTGTCGAGGAATCGTATGTCCCAACACTTGGTGTAGCAGACACAAAAGTGTAACCAGCTGGTAACAAATCAGTAACCTTGGTATTTGGTGCATTACCAGGACCAGTATTGCCTGCTGTGAGTGTAAAAACAACATTGCTTCCCACATTTGGACTTGGGTTATTTACAGTTTTAGAAACAGAGAGATCGGCAGAAATTATACCCTCTATAATATCTAAAAAAACACCCGAATCCAACGATGCATCACCAGCGTCAGCAATTACAATTTTAAAAGTATAAGTTCCTCCAGGAGTTAAGCCAGCAATGGATTTCTTTATCGACTTTGTTAAACCATTATGTTCTGTAAAAACTGGGAAAGGTCCTGGTTGAGGCGCTGTATTCAGGTTATATTTACCTCCAGTAGTAGTTGTAATGTGACCATTATTGATATACAAAGCAGATTGAGAACCATCGTATGCAGCGACAGGTGTTGCCGGTGAGCTAAATCCAGGAATACCAGAATTTACCTTATTTATTGATGTGGCATTACCATTTGGCAATGTTGCGAAATTCTGAATTCCAGAAATACCAGGCCCCGAAACAAAAAAACCAAAAGCATCATCAAAATTAGAACCTACATAATCTGGAAACTCCTCTGAACCAAATTGATAACTAAAAAGTAGTCCCGAAACATTCGGTGCTAAAGTTATTGTAAAAGAATACGATACTAAGTCACGTGTTGCGGTAGGATCAATTAAAGATAAATTGGGATCTGATAATGTTGTAGCTCCAGCAGGGTTAAAACTATTTTGGACAGCAGTATTTTTGTTTGCTAATTCGAAAGGGGCACTTCCTGTAGTAAAGTACACACCGCTCGGTATCTGCAAACCAGCGCCACTAATACCATTAGAAAAGGTGGCAACTTGATTTGCACGCAATGTTGCGGCAGTTGCTGCTCCCGACAATGTTCCACCAACGATAACTATTCCAGGCCCATTTAAAGCGGTATTTATCTGCAAATTTGATGGATTTGTTACAATAGTAGCTTGAGCATATATTGAAGATGATATATTAAAAAGAAAAAAAACATTTGTAAAAAAAGAAAAAGAATTAAAATTTAATAACTTATTCAAAATCAATAGTCCTTTGCTAAATAGAAAATAGAAAATCGATAATAAACTTTTAATTACAGAATTAATGAGTGTAAAATTATTCATACTATAGAAATTTTAATTAAAAATTGGATATCAAATTAAAATACGAGATAAATTATAAATTGGTTTTTATAACGAAGAAAAATTCCGATAAAAAAAACTAAAAACAACATCACAAACTTACAAATAAAAAGCAAAATCTTGCTAATTTTAAAAAAAAGAGTTTTTTTTTTAATCATCCACGGACATCAATAACCACAAGGATTATTAATTTGAAATTCGAATTAAATACTATATAATATTTAATGTTATGAAAAAAAATATTAAAACTTATAGTTAAAATTTAGCCACTTGTACTAAATTATTTGCTTCATATTATTGGTTGCAAATAAGTATTAAACTTTTACCTACAGAAACAATGAGATTAAACTTTTGGCATTTTGCAATTAAAAACTTTAAATTAATTTAATAAATAAGGTATACTATTTTTTAAAAAAGTTATTTGTACTGATCAATTTGAAATACTTTTATAATAAATATTTCTGAATACATATCGATGAGTTAAATCTATTATCTAATACCAAAATTATCATCTATTTTTTTAGACGATTAAACATTTTCGTTAAGTCATTAACAAGTTACGGCAAATCACCAAAAAATATCGACAAACGGTTTCTAGCCTACTGACGTTGAACAAAAAATTAAAGAATATCGAACTTATCATCTGCAAGCGAATAGAGCTTGAATTCAGATCGAATTACAGCAAATGAAATAATATTAAAATATAGATAAGCAAAATATCTTAAGCTTTCAATTATTGCATATCAAAAAATTTTAAATTACATTCCATCAATACAAATCCGCTTTAAAACAATAAAAACTTCTTGCCACTTCTATCGTAATAAGTAATTTACAACTTAATTTAGTAGGGAAATCGCTTACAATATTCTAAATTCACTATGGATTAATCTTAGATTAGATATTGTCGCAAAAATATTTTTGGGTTCAAAGATTTAAAAATATCCGAACTATCAGTAATCTAGAAATCAATACTGATATATTAACAAAATCTTAATAATAATAATAATAATAATAATAATAATAATTTCAAAAAAACCAACAAGAAACTGCAAAACACTTTAAAATAATAGAAAGATTAATTAAACTTTTACTTTAAACTATTCAAAAAAACTTTTTTAGAATCATTTAAAAATTAAAATCTAAAATTTCCATATTAGGTCTTGCAAAAAGTTCATATATTGCTAAAAAATAAGAAGAAAATTAAAAAAAGAAATAGTACTAACCGACAATATGAACTTTAGATTACTTTTAGGAACTACAATAGACTTGTAATATAATTATAATATCTTATTAAACTATGAATTGCATTATTATTGATGACGAAGAAATGGCAAGATCCATAATAGAAAAAATGATTGAAAATACATCTCAATTAAACTTGTTAAAAGAATTCTCAAATGCTATTCATGCCATAAAGTATTTAAATGAAAATAATGTCGATTTAATTTTTCTAGACATCCACATGCCTGATTTTACAGGTTTTGATTTTATTAAAACAATTAAAAGTCCACCCAAAATTATACTGATAACTTCTGATAAAAATTTTGCTATCGAAGCTTTTGAATACGAATGTATTGTAGATTATTTAGTAAAACCAATTACCGAAGATCGCTTTCAAAAAGCAATTCAAAAAGCGAATACTACAACAACAATTTTAAATAGAAGTGCTAATGAAGATAATGCAAACGAATTTTACATCAATATTGATCGCCGTCTGATCAAAATTGAATTTGCTTTCGTCAATATTATAGAAGCTAAAGGAGATTATATTCATATCAAAACGGAAAACAAAAACTATGTGGTCCACTCAACCCTTAAAAAAATAGAACACAAATTACCTAAAGATTTGTTTTTGAAAGTGCATCGTTCCTTTATTATCAATACAAAAAAAATTATTGACATTGAAGACAATAGTGTCTTAATTGGCAAAGACGTCATTCCTGTAAGTCGCGCCAATAGACCAGATTTAATGAAACGACTGAACTTATTGTAGCATTTTTATAAAAGAAAATACTACTTCTTTAATACTAAGTTGAAAAAAGCTCTTATTTCTCGTTTTTCTTCACTTTGAATACTGGTTTAGATGTCAACATCCATCTAAGACGCAAACCTACTTCTGTATATTGAAACCCGGCAGCAGTAGCAGACGCAATATTACTTTTAACACCATAAAAATTCGCCAAAAAACGATCTGAAAATTTATAGCCAAATTTAGCTTGCACTCGATAAGTCGATTGCTTGCTATCATTTTCAATGTATTGAAATCCTGTTGCAGCACTTAGTGTGTAAAAGATAGCATTGTTTTCAGCCGATTTTTCATCTTTCAAAAAATCAACAAAAATCTCATAAGCATTAAATTTACTTGGACTAAAATAAATTGTTGGCAATTGTTTTTGAAAGGCAATAAATTGATAATTAAAGCCTGCTTTCAAAATTGGTTTTGATAAAAAATTATAATATAATGAGGTAAATAATAAGTTTCGCTGGTTACTATCACTTTGCGCGCTGTAATAATATTGTGTAAACCATCCTAATTTGAAGTTTGTGCCAATATTATAATTGAAATAAAAATTATTAGCTGTTATCTCTCTACTTACCAGATCAGCATTGAAGTTCTGAATATCTCGCTTATACCCTAATTCTAAATCTTGCAATTTTAAGGGCTTTATTTTGAAAAATACGTCTACTAATAATTGACTATAATTACTAACGAAAGATCTTGCATTACTTGAACCTACTAAAACATTAAAATTTATTTTGGGATGAAATTGCCATTGTGCGCCGACCTTGAAGTCATTAGAGACTGCCGAATTTTTAGTGACTGTATTTTCAGTTTTTCTGTATTGATACATTCCTAAAAAAGCCCATTTCGTCGATATTGGAAAATTCAAAACTGTATTATTAGCGTAGGCTTCATTCTTTCCATTATCAAATGAATAACTTATTATCTCCTCTACACTTGGTGTGAAATTTTCATTTAATTTTTTTAGAAATCCAATAGCATCTTTTTGGTTTTCAAATATTTTCAAGGTAGTATCAACTGCTTCATAAGCTTTTAATGGTTCGCCATCTGCAAAGTAAGCATTCGATATTCCTAAGTTTCCATCAAATGATTTTGCATCGTTGACCAATATATTTTGGTAGTCAGCAATACTTTCTTTAAAATCACTACGATACATTCCTAAAGTTGCAGAAAGCGCTAATACCCAATTTTCATTGGGATTACTAATTTGGTATTCCTTTATTTTTGCTGCTGCTTCTTTGTACTTTCTATTCCAAATTAGTGCCTGAACATAGCGTTCTTTTGTTTGATTTTGTAATTTTATGTCCTCAATAAATTGGCTATTTTTTAATGCTTTTTTGGCTATAGATAAAGCTTCGCTATCTCTTTCGGCTATATGCGAAACTAATGACAATCCGTTTAAAGAAAACAAGCTATCCTTTTTGGATACTGCTAATTCTCGATATACCTTGGTTGCATTTTTTTTATCCTTAGTGATTAAATAAATATTAGCTTTATTCATTAATGTTTCCTTGTCTTTCGGAAAATCCTCAAAATTTTCATCTAATAAAGAAAGTGCAGTTTTATAATCTTGTTGTTGTACCAATTGATTGGCGTATCCCATGCGAATGTATTTCTTAGAAACTAAGGCATTTGGATTTTTAACAGAAACTGCCAAAGCTTTATTTACATAGATTAAAGCCTCCTCATATTGTTTTAAATTAGACAAAGTATTTGCATAGCCTAGTAAAGCCGGAAAACTTTCGGGATGCTTTGCTATCAGGCCAAAGTAATAAGGTTTTGCCTCAGAAAAATTTTTATTCCATAACATGCATTCAGCATAATTCAACTGGATTTCAAAATCATCTGGATACTTTTTTAGTAGTTCAGAAAAAATTACTGTGGCTTTTTCAGGACTTGAATTTAAACCGACAGCTCTACCGTAACATAGCTTTGCCGTTTTATTATCTGGATATGTCTTTAAAATTTTGCTGAAAAAAATTTCGGCTTGAGCAAATTCTCCTTTCTCTAAATTGGTAAAACCCTCTTGCATATCTTGCGCTTGAATTGATAATCCAAGAAGAAAGCAAAAAACTAAGACTATTTCCTTTTTAATGTTCATTTTTAAACATATCTTTTGTAATTAACTGCAAGTTAAGTATAAACATTGATTATTCGTCTACAGTAAAGTGCGGATAATCGAAAAAAAATAAAAAAAAATCTTATAACGAACGTATATTTGTATCAGAATTAAGAAACAAAATAGTAAAATTAATTATGAATAACAGATTTAGCTTGCTGAGTATGTAATACTATTAAGAAAAGAAAGAATTTTAAGAGCTGTCTGAAAGATGACAAACTAAAACACTTTTTTTTATTTCATTTATGTCACTGCCATTAACCTGTTTGTACCAATATTATGCGACTACTTAGAGAATTACATTGCCCTTTATTGTTGGACTTTTGCCTTTTTAAAAATCAATTTTAAAATTGCCTGCAAATTCAAAAAAGACTTGCTAAGTATCAAAAATATGATCTCCTTTTTTGCCGCAAAAGCTATACGTTTTTTTAAAATTAAAATCAATAAAGGCGATGTAATTCTAGTGAAGTACTATTTTAAAAGTTAATTCAATGTCAAATAAAAAGACTTAATTGTTTTTATTTAAAAATTAAAATCAATAATTTATATACAAAAAAGAAGGTTTGTTTTTTCCTTCTGAATCGATGAATCCAAACTGTTTTTGTTTGTTTTTTATCCACGGCCATTTTCCAGCAACTTTATCTGGAACTTTCGGAAAATCATATAAAGTCCAGGAAACAAATGCAAGTTGCTTCTTTTTGAATATAGATTGCATTTTTTTATGATAATTAGCCTGCTTTTCTTTTGAATTACCAAACCAACTCCACAGTCCTCGATTGGACGAAAGCCCAAATTCTTGCATTACCAAAGGCTTTTTGGCTGCTTTTTCTAAAACAGCAAGTTTGTCTTCAAAAAGTGAAATATCTTCATAATAATGATACGATACAAAATCTACCTTATCTTTTAGTATCTCTGCCGATGCAATATTAGAATATCCAATAGTGACCAAATGATTAGCATCGAATTTCTTGACTGCTGCAATCATTTGTTCCAACCAAGGCTTTACATTTTGTTCCCCACGTGATTCAAAATCTAAATCAGGTTCGTTTTTAATATCCCAAGCAATAATATTTTTGCAGTCCTTAAAAGTCGTTACAATTTTCTCTGCATGTCGATGAGTTAAAGTCCAGCTTTCTGGAGCATAATCTCCATAAAAATCGAATAATGTAACGATTACAGCTAGTTTTTTTTCTTCGGCCAAGTCTAAAACTATTTTTACCTTATCTAATTTCTCTTTTGAAACCTCTGCTTTACCAAATTCTTCATAAGGAACAAAAATCCTAATCGTATTGAGTTTTGCTTTTGTTATTATATCAAAATCAGCAGCTATAGTATCTTTATTAAATTTATTTCCAAACATATCCCAAGCAGAATTTTTAGGATAATAATTAATACCTTTTATGATATAGGGAGCACCATTTTTTAAAATTTCATTTCCTTTTACCGTGTATATTTTTTTATTCAATTCTACAGCAACCAAACTCTTTTCTTTTTGCATCCGAACATAGTGTCGAATACGCCAAAAACCATCCTCTAGCAACATTAAAACCTTATAATTTGCAGTATCCCGAACAGAAGTTATAAGCTTGTTATCTTGATAAATATTTTGAAATTCAACTACATTTTTATCGGTAATAACGACTTGTTGGCCGTCTTCGCTATAAAAATCTAACGATGCATGATGTTCTATTATTGTACTCTGGATCGAAATTTTTTTGGCCTTATTATAGGCTATAATTTGTTCTAATTGCTTTCTCGAACTTTCTGTAAAATAATCGTCAATTCCATCATTGACATTGTTTTTAAGAGCATTATTTTTTATTACATAAGAAAACAAATAATGCTTCTCAATTTTCTGGATGGTTTGATTTTCCATCCGTCTACCTTGATTTTTGAAGGTTTCCCACGTTACTTTGGGTAAATATGTATCTAAAGTCTCTTTCTCTAAATGCAGCATCGAACTTCTATCTGCTCCCGAATTTAAGTAGCCCAAAATTTCACTCATTCCAAATAATACCAAAATATTAATCGCAATAAATGAAACTATTAAAATTGCCCGATAATTATTTTTATTGTTAATTACTATCATAATTTTTTTCTTCTACTTTTTGAATACTTCCTAAGGTTGAAATTTCAAATGAATATTTTTTTTCTTTATAATATTCAGATGAAATAGTAAAAACAGCATGGCCTTTTACGCTATCTTCTTGCAAAGTCGCTATGAGTTGATTATGATGATACACTTTTAGAGTCACTTTAATTCCGTCTGGAACTAACTGATTTATAAAACTACGCAACGGGCCGACTATTATAGTGCGCTTATCTTTTGAAAATTCAAATTCAATTTTCGGATTAATCGGTTCGTAGTTAATTGCTATAGAATTACTTTCTGCTATTCCCGCTACATACGCTTTTGCAGTATAAACATCTTGGTGATCAGGATGCAAAATCTGAGCAGTTGCAACTCCGTTTATAGTTGTGCCAAATGATTTTAAAACCATATTATTAGCAGTAGAAATCACAAATGAGACCATGGTTCCGTCGCTTACAACGTTACCAAATTTGTCTTTAATAACAGCTGTTTTTAAGGTCGTAATTTGATTTCCATCAGCATATTGATGATTTCTAGTAAAAGAAATTATGAAATTTGTAGCGATTCCAGGAAAAATTACAGCGTTAAATTCTTTAGTAATGGTAGCATTGCATTGAGCAGAAACCAAAACTATTCCAGATTTTGTAGGAGCATCAATTATTTTCCAAGCAATGAGATTTTTCGTTTTTACCGTTTGATTTGTAATAGTATTTAAAAACTGACTTCTAAAAATTACAGGAGTATTTTCTGGTTTCGGATTATCAAAGCCATCTGTCGGAATGGTAACGTACATTACAAAATGACCATCACCTACCAATGTACTTGGTGGACCTAAATAATTTTCGATATCCGTTTTAGTGTCGTTATTGGGCAAAATTTCAAAGTTTCCCTGTAGTTTATTTTCTCCGTTTACAACCAAAAACCAATCAATACGACCCGATTTTTTAGCATAACTTTTAGGGAGGGCAAAAGTTAATTTATCATTTTTAACGGTGGCATCTAAAAGTGTTTTTCCTAAAGAATGAATTAAAAACAACTGCGGTCTATTTGACGTATTGACCTCAAAATCTAAAGCTATTTTGGCACCTGCTATAAAAGTCTTTTGTTGCGTAATTAGTATAATAGCGCCCGTTTGTTTTTTAGGCAATAAAGTGACTGATACCAATAATATGGTAAACAAACAAAAACAAAATATATAGATTTTATTCTTCATTATCTAGGATTTCCAATGTAATTATTAATTTCAATTTTAATAAACGAATACCCTTTATGTCCTTTAACCCTTTGCATTTGTGCACTTTCTTGTTTACTGTTTCGTACCGGAATTACCGCACGAGCAAGAGCTTCTGATTCTAAACCATTTACAAAACAATTTTCTGTTGAAGATTTTATAATCACAGGATTCAAATCTCTTAGCAAATTATAGGTAAAATATTGCTTACGCTGAATGCGAACACCCTCTTTTATAAACTGGTGATCAACATAAACCAATTCTTTTTTATCATTGTAATACGAAATTAAGAGCTCTGGAATGGTTACTTCTTGAATTCCGTAATTGAATAAAGTACCTTTGATCTGGTTGTTATCTATCACTAAATCTGAAATAGCAACCGAATTATACAAGTCGGTGGTTGCGACATTTCCAGCACTTTGAATATCAAATGTAGCGGGAATATTTTTCAATTCTTTTGGTGTAAATTCATTGGGGTTAAAAGTTGTTGGCTTTACATCAGTTGGCTTTAACCACGCAATATCTTCAAAATTCACCTTAAAACTCGTGACTTCTTTTGGCATCAATTTATGTTTAATAGTATACTTTGCGTTGAATACGGCAATCGATTTATCATTTCTGTCATATAAAGTAGCTTTCAAGACCACATCTGCAGGAACATTATCTATATTTTGAACTTCACCAATCACTATATATTGACTGTCAATTTTTACCAAACTTGCCGATATAATTTCTAAATCTGGTTGGCGCAGTACATCTTCATGATAGGTCTGCTGGGTAGTTATCTTTCGTCTCCCTTGCTTGTAATACGAATTAATATTCTCTGACATGAATTCGTGCGGAGGAATATCGGTATCTTTTTTATCTGGAATGATAAACCATTTCCCGTTTATTTTCTGAACGTCATGTATGTACTTTTTTTCAATTAATTCTAATGGTGTAACCCACTTGGTCGTTGCAATAACTCTAGCTTTGTCTTTACTTTGCTGAACAATTTTAGTTTCGATAGCATCTAACTTGGCGTAAGAATTAAGAACACCATCCGAAACAGAAATTTCCAGCATAAACTGAGCCACCGAGTATTCTTTATTAGGAACAACATAAGAGTGCGCTTTATTATAAAACTTAAAATCTAGAGCATCATAATATGCTTTTACAACATTTTCAGGACTAATCTGTACAGCATTTTTGATATAAATGCGATATGCTCCAAAGCTTATAATTAGTAGTAAAATCCCTGTCCAAATGTGTAGAAATTTTATCATCGCTCTTGGAAAATTAGCATAAACAATTCCATACTTATTGAAAGAAGGTTTTTCTAAAGGCTTTATTTTTAAGGCCTGCAACCAAATCATCTGAACATTAAGTATAAAAGCCAGAAGAATGGTTAACATCGGAATAATTCCCCACATTAATTTCAAATAGATCGGTACTTCATCTTTTGGAAGAATTTTAGACAAGGGCTGCACATTTAGTTTTTCCCACACCATTATACCATTTTCTAATTGTGATAATCGATGCCAACCGCAGAAATAGAGAATTGGATCGTAAAATTTATCGTTAGAAAAAACATATTTCAAATTATATTTTTCAGGAACCGTTAGAAATTGCTGCAATGAACCAATACCTTCAAGTCCTCGAAATTTGGAGTTTTCCAGCCGTTCTACTGCACGAGAAGTCAATTCTGGTAATCTTCTTGCCGAATGGTAATTTCCATCAACCGTCATTGCCTTTGTTTGTGTCGATAAGTAGGCCATCTGATCACCAAAACCTAATGGCAAAAACCTCCAGTGATCGTGTTGATCCTGATTTAAGAAATTGACAATTGGTAAAAAGTTAATTTTTTGCGGTTGCAATGGTCTAAAATACCCTAACGTCATGGTAAACACTGCAAAAAACAAAAAGCAACCAGCAAATAATCCGCCTAGGATCCTCCTATAAACACTCCCAAATTTTACTTGCAAAGCCGTTCTTAAGTCACCTTCAACTAATCGGTACACAAATTCACCAAAAATGGGCAAACTCATTATAGAAGCCCAAAGTGTAAAGCGATCCAAGGTTAGGATATTAAAAGCATTTTCTCCTAAAATTGCTAAGGGAATTGGAGTTGTGCCGCCCGTTCCTAAAACAGTGAGCAAGGTTAAGGATAATCCGAAAAAAATATACCTTTTGCTGTAATATCTATAAAATATATAAGGCAATATAAAAAGTAATATTCCCCAAGGTATCAAGAAGAACATCAAGCCAGAAGAGGTTACTTCTATAAAATTGTCGCGACTTCCATGCGGAATAGGAACCTGAGTGATGGGATTGGCTTTAGAATTAATCCAATACGGCAGTATACAAAATACTAGCAGAAAAACGGCGCTACCACAGAAAAGAATAATCCGTTTTAATAATGATAGAAATGTTTTATAGAATATTTTGAATGTGATTTCCTTGAATGAATTGACATTTTCGCGAGCGGTATCCATTACTATCATACCGATTAAAGGCGAAACAAAAAATACCATTCCAAATAAAGGTGTAACATGATGCGAACAAACGGTTACGGCCATCAAAGACAGAGAGGTGAAGTAATATTTCTTTTTGCCTGTTTTGATAAAAAGATAAATCTCTGGAAGTGCATGCATTAAAACAGAAACTCCAATAATACTGGGAAGCTGTCCAAAAATATGCAATGTTTCTACAAAAGAAGAAGAAACCACTGCCAGAATAGCAGAATAACCTGCAACGGTTCTATTTCCAGTTATTAAAAGTGAAAATCTAAAAGTTCCTGCAATGAATAAAATAATCCCAACGATGGCAACAGTAAACATACCAAATTTCAAACCTCCAATTAAAGAAAGTAATCCAATGGTTTGGTGCACTAATGGAGGATAACTCATCACATTAAAACCCGTATACCAACTATAATTCCAAGGTTCAAACCAACTGTGGGCATAATGATTTCCGAAAAACATGTGAATTAAAGCATCATAAGAACTTTCTAAAGTAAAAAAAATAGCGCTGCCATGGAAAGTCAATCCAAAAAGTAAGGCTACTATCAAATATTTATTAGAAGTTTCTTTCAATCACTCTTATTTTACATTATTGTTTTTGTAAATATAGGGATATCGTCTTATAGAAGAAAACGATATAACTGTACAAAATGTCCTTTCATCGAAAGAAACAGTACCAAACATCTAAAATATCAAAAAAAGTCATACAAGAGCTCTAATTTTACATCAGAATAATATTCTAAAATAAGTATTGCCAGAATCATGTAATTAGAGCATCACAGTGATGTTATTTTCAAAAAAACAAAACATCTTTTGTTTAAATCTCTTGTAGAGACTTTCGTTGAAAGTACTTTTTAATTTCAAAAATTACAATTCATAATAAATATGTTGATTTAGTTAATTGTTGCCGAAAAGGAATTTATCTTATAAATTCCTTTTCATTTTTGTTAAAGTTTTCTTATTTTTCTTATATTTGTTTATAAGAATAAGCTTTTTAAAATTTCATCATACTATTTTTTTAATACTACACACTTGAATTGAATATTAAAAATACTTATAAAAAGATCACTGCGGAAAAATTTTTTATGCTTACAATTTTATTTGTAAATGCAGGAAATTATTTGTACAATTTGCTATTAGGAAGAATACTTGGTCCTTCTGAGTTTGCTGACGCTGCGATCTTAATAACTTTGCTTTTAGTATTGTCTTTTGTTGGAATGACATTTCAGGTTACTGCGGCTAAATATGCCGTTTTGCTAGAAGGAACGCAATTGCATGTTTTTTTAAAATTTATTTTTAAGTATGCACTCCTCTTCGGTGTAATACTGGGATTTACAGTAGTAGTATTCAGCCATCAATTGCAAGAAATTTTTAAAACCAAAACCTCACTAATGTTCGTTTTGTTTGGTTTGGGACTTCCAATGTATTTTATAATGAGTATTAATAGGGGTTTATATCAGGGGAAAAATGATCTGAGAAATTTGTCAAAAACCTACTATTTTGAAATGTTATGTCGTTTGATTTTGACACTTTTGTTACTCTACCTTTTACCTCAAATTCAATCTTCTATTATCATCGCAGTAGGAATTTTAATTTCTTTTGTCTTTGGTTTGATTCCCTTTCAAAAAATAATTAACAGCAAAAACAAACAGACTCTAAGTGACAATTTAGATACAAAATCCATTATTACATTTTTCGCTTTAACAGCCTTCTATGAATTAACGCAAATCATCATTAACAATAGTGATATTATGTTGGTTAAACATTATTTTGATAATGAAAAAGCGGGCTTATATGCTTGTTTAGCATTAATAGGCAGGGTAGTATATTTTGTCGCTTGGATGTTTGTAATGCTCCTTTTGCCCAAAGTAATACAGTTAAAAAAACAGGGTGAAGATACACTTCCGATTCTATTAAAATATGTTTTATATATTGTTTGCTTGTCTACAATAATTGTTCTAAGTGCACTCTTATTTCCAGAAATTGTAGTGCGATTAATGTTTGGCGAGAAATACCTACCCATAGCTTTTTTGTTGTGGAAATATGCATTGGCAACTTCAATTTTTGCTATCGCAAATATTTTTGCTTACTATTTTCTTTCTATAAATAAGTATGTGCCTGTTGTAATATCAGCCTTTCTGGGACTTACACAAATAATTCTAATAGTCCTCTATCATAATTCACTCGAACAAGTGGTTGTTATGCAAATCATCGCGATGGTGGTATTATTATTATTTCAATTGTTTTTTTTCTTTTTTAATAACAATAAAAAGTAACATTTTAAATATGAAAGTAGCTGTAGTCACTGCATTTCCGCCAAGTAAAGTTACACTAAATGAATATGGTTATCATTTGGTAAAAAACTTTGTTCAAAACTCAGAAGTATCCGAATTAATTTTATTATCCGATAAAACATCTGAAGCGAAACAATTAGACTTTGACCAAAAAGAAAAGGTAAAAGTAAAAGAATGTTGGAGATTTAACAGTTACACCACTATTTTTTCTGTTCTTAATGCAGTTCGAGAAGAACAACCAGATGTGATTTTGTTTAATCTTCAGTTTGTAAAATTTGGAGATAAAAAAACACCTTCTGCCTTGGGATTATTGTTACCCATGATTTTGAGATTTTTTGGATACAAAACAGTGGTTTTATTACATAACATTTTAGAGCAAGTTGATCTAGAAAAAGCAGGATTCACAGAGAGTAAATTCATGCAGAAGATCTATAATTTTATTGGAACTAACATTACCAGATGCATTTTGAAAGCCAATAAAGTTGCTGTAACTATTCATAAATATGTGGATGTTTTAAATGCTAAATACCATACCAAAAATGTAATGCTAATTCCACATGGGACATTCGAATCAGTCAAAAATCCTAATTTTGAAATTAAATCTGGCCCTAAACAAATTATGGCTTTTGGTAAATTTGGAACCTACAAAAAAGTCGAAATTTTAATTGATGCAGTCGAAATTGTTAGAAAAACAAATCCAGAAAAATTAGAAGTCGTGATTGCTGGAACAGATAGTCCAAACACACCTGGATATTTAGATGGAGTACAAGAAAAATACAAAAACGTTGAGGGAATAATTTTTACCGGCTATGTTGAAGAAAATAATGTAGAACGAATTTTTACTGATAGTACAATTGTGGTATTCCCTTATACATCTACTACTGGTAGTTCTGGAGTTTTGCATCAAGCAGGAAGCTACGGCAAAGCAGTTATCATGCCTGATTTAGGTGATTTGGCCTTGCTAATTAAAGATGAAGGGTATAAAGGAGAATTTTTTAATCCGGAAAGTGCCGATTCTTTAGCTATAGCGATTGACAAAATTATTTCAAACGATACCTATCGAAAAGAATTAGCAATTGCTAATTTTCAGGCTGCAAGCGCCCTATCAATGGACAAAATTATAATGATGTATATAGAATGTTTTAAATCAATACAATAAACTTAAATGTAATATTATGAAAATACTAATAGTAGATGATCAGCAATTGGTCTTGTTGTCTTTAGAAAAATTGCTAAGTGGTTTAGGATATGAAGTTATAAGTACAGACAATATAATCGATGCCATAGCTAAATATGACAGTGAAAAGCCAAATTTAGTTATTGTTGACATTAATATGTCTAATCTCTCTAATACAGAATCTTTAAATGAGCATCAATCTGGTTTGGAGGTAGTCAAACATATCAAGCAAATCAAAAAAGACAACACTCCTGTAATGGTTTTATCTGGTAATACTGATGAAGAAGTCATTATAAAAGGTTTTGATTTAGGTATTGATGACTACATGAAGAAGCCTTTGAGTTTAAGCGAAATTGGTGCGAGAGTAAAAAGATTAATAGGCTCTACTATTGAAAAAAGTGTTACGGAAAAACCCAATTCGAAAGAGCGATATATCCAAAACAAGTGTATTGGAGTTGTTATTCCGTGTTATAACGAGGAAACTCGTTTGTCTAGTGATGAATTTAAGTCTTTTGTACATAAAAATTTAGGTTACCATTTGTGTTTTGTAAACGATGGAAGTAAAGACAATACACTAGCTGTATTGCATGAATTAACAAAAGGAAAAGAAGAATATATTAGCGTTTATGATTGTAAAAAAAATGGTGGAAAAGCCGAAGCTGTCCGTCTGGGAATGTTACACTTGGCCAAGCAAAATCAATTTGATTACATCGGTTTTTTAGACGCCGATTTATCGACCAATTTCGATGATTTTCAAGATTTGGCAGATACAATTTATAACTCTAAATACAAATTGGTTTTTGGCTCCAGAATTTCAAGAATGGGAGCTGATATTACCAAACAATCCGCAAGAGCTATTATTAGCAAAACTATAAATTATATCATTAGAAAAATTCTTGGAATGGAAATTAACGATACACAATGTGGCGCCAAAATAATGACAAAAGAAATTATAGAAAAAACCTTTAATGAAAAATTCATAACAAAATGGGTTTTTGATGTAGAGATTTTTATGCGGATGAAAAAAATATATGGCTCTACGAAGACTCAAGAGTTAATTTTAGAAAAACCCTTAAACAGATGGATTCACATGGATGGTTCGAAATTGTCATTTAAAGATTCCATAAAAATTATTGGTCAAATTGGCCAAATCGCACTTCATTACAGGTAAAAAACTACAACCAGTAAAGTATAGAGCAAGTTAAAACCATAACTTGCTTTTCGCTTTTTTTATTAAAAAAGTACTTTTATGACAAACGGTTAAAGATTATTTTGACTCTATTTGTTTTTTAATATCTCTGACATATAATAGGAGAATGTAAAGTATCATAATATATGTATTAACTGCCAATAATAATACCATTCGTAAACTAAGCTTTTTTACAAATCGTTTACAAAATTTTGCATTAACTGTAAAATACTTTCAAATTTGTCTTCAGATCCAAGTGTGCCATTTAATAAGTAATTTTCGTATTCATGAGTAATATCATAGCTTTTTTCAAGGCCTAAAATAGATATTTTATGCTTTAATTTATGAACACACTCTGCTGCCAGCTTATAATGCTGCTCTTGCATACATTTATGATAGGAATCTATTTCAAGAGGTAGTTCTTTTTTAATAATTGCAATCATTTTTTGCTTAAATGCATAGTCTTCTCCGCAGAGTTGGTCAATATAATTTAAATTAGGCTGTTCCATAGTTTTTAGGTAAGGTAAAATAAAATGTTGTTCCAATGTTTTCTTTACTTTCAAGCCAGATCGAACCTTTATAATACTCAATAATTTTGTTAACTATAGAAAGCCCTACTCCTGAATTTTGATTGTTGCTTTCTAATTTTGTGAATATTTTAAAAATTTTGTCGTGGTATTTTTCAGCGATTCCGATGCCATTATCTTTGATGTAAAATTCAAAATCTTGCTCTTTTTCTCTACAACCAATTTCAATTTGGCCTTGAGACTTATCATTATAATGGATGCTATTTTCAATTAAATTTTGCATTAATTGTTTGAATCGCCATGTATTTCCTTTTATTTTTGGTAAATCATTGATTATCGAAATTTCAATATTTTTCGGAATATGAATATCTCTCTTTATTTCGTCAATTACCTCATTAAGATCAATTAATCTTTCTTCAGATTCTAACTTGTCTACAGTAGAATAATCTAAAATTCCTTTGATGAGCAAATCCATTTTTTCGACATTAAAAAGTACCTGATTAAGCGAGTTTAAGCAACTTTCACCCATTTCTTTATTATCCTCAATGACCCAATTAATAAGGGTGTCTATATTTCTGAGTGGTGCTTTTAAATCATGAGAAACAACATGAGCATATTCGTTAAGTTCTTTATTATGATTTTCTAAACTCTTTAGTAATTCTTCTCTTTGCTTATTCATAGTCACAATTTCTATAGATTGTTTTTTTAAGAAATCGGATTGATTAAAATCTTTTTCATTACCTAATTTTTCAGCATCCAAATTCATAGAATTCAATATTTCTGTCAAATTTGAATTTATTTCTTTTAAACTATTGGCTTCATCGCGTAGTTTTTTATTGGCTTGGAAAAGTTCATCAGAACTAATTTTCATTGCTCGCTGCAACATGTTCATCTGATCCTCGTGATTATCATAAGATTCATTGACTGCCTGCAAAAAATGCTTTAAATCTTTTAAGTGCTCAGGGTTTATAAATTTAGCAATTTGCCTTTTTAAAAGAGTATTCATTATTCGCTGATTAGGGTTAAAGTCATGGTTTGATTATGTAATTCACAAAAAGTATTCTCGCTAAATGGAGCCATTTCGCCATACGAGTAAAACCCGGTAATTGCTACTTCATTTCCTATTATTTCTTGCACTTGCTCTATTTCCTCTTCAACCCGTTGATTCATAACTAATTTTCTTCCTACGCAACTCACTAGTAAAGCAAGTTGTGGGTGATTTATTCTATTTTGCATTGCTAACATTGCCGCTTGTGAAGCTCCCTCGGCGATAGCATCTACAGAAGCCATCATGAGCTGTACTTTGGCATTTTCAGGCACTTCTCCAGCTAAAATCATCGACTGATCTTCGTTATTGATATTTAAAATGGTACGAACTACAGCTTGTGATTTACCTTCGGGCGTAACATTTAAAGGATATAACAAAGAAGCTTGCGGCAACTCATTGGCTTTGTCTCCTAAGTATTTTTTATACAAATCTAAAGCAGGTTGTCCATCGATTTCATACAATACATTGGCTTCTGATCTGGTAATAATTCTTTCGGGACCAAATGAGCTCCATCCTCCAAAACTGGAAAACGAAATTTCTAAAGTTTCTCCATAAAACCCAATTAAAACGACTTCTCCTTCTTTTGGATTTTCTTTATAAGAAGCCAATGTCTTCTCAAATTTTGCATCGTCTCCACACATTCCTCCTGAGATAGGCACTTTATTTTGAATGCCATTCTCAAGACCCTCAATAAGTGAGCTTCCGTTTACGAAACTACCTTCTGAAAGTACAAATAAATGCTTTAAGTTTTCTTTGGGTATTTGTTGGTAAAGAGATTCCCCTAAAGCATTTGCATCTTTATTATGATTAAAAATATTATCGGTTTTAATTGCAAACGTACTTTTTTCAAATTCTATAGCACTAACAACAATAGAATCATCAAAGACATTTGCATCTAAAATTTCACCCGCTGTAGAGCCAAAAACCAGATGTTCATAAGGAAACTCGTTTCTAATAGCATCAATGACTTCTGGAAGCTCTAATTGCATCCTATTGGCAAAAACAAGTACCAGCGGATTTTTTAGTTTTTCCTTATTTGTTAGGTACTGCCAATTTTCATTCTTTTTTTTATAAGCTTGAATTATTTTCATAGTTTCTATTTTGGTAATTTAATAAAGAAGGTTGTACCTTTAGTCAGTTCACTTTCTATCCAAATGTTTCCTTTGTAATTCTCGACTATTTTTTTTACAATAGACAATCCGATACCTGTTGATTTTTTATTAGATGTAAAAGACTGAAATATTTTAAAAATTTTTTCCTGATTCTCTGCAGCAATTCCAGGACCATTATCCTTAATAGCAAAAATATAATGCTTTTTTTCCTCTTCAAAACTTATTTGAATAATTCCGAGAGGCTTATCAATATAATTCACCGCATTGCTGATGATATTTAGAAACAACTGTTGCATTCTAAATCGCTCAGCTTTGATTGTCGGTAGTTCTTTTTTTACTATAACTTCAATATTCTTAGGTATATGAATAATATCAATTATTTTATTGATTTCAACATTCAAATTAATATTCTCAGTAATCATCTCAATATCATCTACTTTAGAATAAGTTAGAATTCCTTCAATCAAATGATCCATTTTCTCGACTTTGTCTTCAATCATATCAAGATATTGACTCGTTTGCGCATTAAACTCTTTATCATTATCTTCTTTAATCCATGTAACTAAAGAATGTATGCTCTGTAGTGGTGACTTTAAATCATGCGATACAATTTGAGCATAATCATTGAGCTGCTCGTTCTGTTTTTCTAATTTTTTAAGTAATTCTTCTTTTTGCAATTCTAGGCTCTTTTGTCGAGTTATGTCTAAATGTATAACTATCGAACCAATTACTTCACCATTTACATTATAATTTGGAGCGCCGCTAATTAACCAATATCTTGTCTCTCCTTTTTTATTGATAGAAGTAACTTCATACGAATCTGACTTACCTTTAACCCGTTCTTTATTTTTAAAATTTACTAATTTTTTATCCTCAGGATGCAACAAAATTTCAGATGCATTGTTGCCTAACAAATCAATTAAAGAGAAACCACTCATATCACAAAAAGACTGATTGGCTAATTGTATTACGTCATCCATATCTACTTCCAATAAACCCATATTCATATTGGCAATAATATTTCTATATTTTTCTTTTTCTGCTTCTAGACTTTCTTTGTACTTTTTCTTGATGGTAATATCTTCAAAACTCCATAAATGACCATCATTTTTCTTGCCTTTGGCTATCGGAATAAAACTCCTTTCGTAAACGCGTCCATCGGCCAATTCAATTTCTTCAGAAAAGACGTTTTTTTTATTTCTTAAAATTTCTTCTACCCTTTCAATAAATTCATCTGATCTTTTAAAAAAGTGTTTATTTTCTTCAGTAGCCATTTTAGAATCAAAACCTATCATCTCTTCTGGTTCTCCTTTAAAATCGAATAAATTACAAAACCTTTTATTGGCAATTAGCACCTTTCTATCCTCATCTTCTAGTAAAATGCCTGATTGAAGATTGGTTATTAATGACGTTAAACGATTCTCAGAATCTATAAGCTGTTGATTGAACTCTTTTTCTTGGCTTATATTTTCTTCGATAGCAAAATATTTAATCACCTCTCCTTGTTTGTTATGAAGCGCCTGTCCTTGTACTCTAACCCAGTATTTCTTTTTATATTTTGTATAATTTAAGATCTCACAAGTAAAAGGAAGTCCTTGTTTTATTTGATTCTTTAAATAAGCAATCGTTTTTGGATTGGTTGCTTCACCTTGTAATAAACGACCAGGACTCTTACCAATCAATTCTTCCTTGGAGTAGCCAGTCATTGTGGTAAAACTACTATTGGCCCACTCAATTTTACCTTCACTGTCGCAAATAATGACTGCACTAATATTTTTATCTGCTATCGAGGAAAGTAATAAAAGTTGTTCTTCTTTTTGTTTATCTTCAGAAATATCCTCAATCATTGCAAAATATTGAATCACCTTTTTGGAGGAATCAAAAATGGGTTGTCCCACTGTTTTAGACCAAAAAGTGCCACCGTTTTTTTTAGCATGCAAAATTTCTACTTCAAAAGTATTTCCCTCGTAAAATGCATTGATCATTCTGTGGATCTCCTCTTTATTCGATAGAGCGTCCGAACCTACTTCAACAGGTGTTTTACCAATGATTTCATCGTTCTCATATCCTGTCAATTTAAGATATGCATCATTACACCAAAATATCTTTCCATCCGGATAAGTGAATACAATGCCGTTTTTATTCGTTTTTGCTACCAAGGACAACTTATTTAGCTCTTCTTGATTTCTTTTTTGTTCTGTAATATCTCGTCCATAGATATTTACACAGCCCTCTTGTTGCAGACTTTTACAAACAAAAGAATAGCACTTACCATTATTCTCCGCCTCAAACATCCATCTTTCTTTTCTCTTATCAATTTGATGAATGATAAATTTTAAAAAATCCTCAATTTCATAATCAATTCCCTGAAATATAAGATTTTTTAAATCTTCGGCTGCTGGATTCATTTTTAATAGATGTCCCTCAAAATCAATCCGAATTAATGGATCTGGACTTTGAGTAGTAAAAAGAGCAATATCAACAATTTTCTTATTGGCTTCTTTTAATTGATTTTCTTGCTGATGTATTGTATTCAAAGAATTTTGTAATGCTGCATCGTAGTTAGCGAAATCATAAAGAGAGATTTTTTTTTCTTCAAAATAATTCAAGGAAGTATGCGATAGGCTACCTATAAATAAATAGCCACTTTCATAGTTTTCAAATTGTCCTCGAAGCGAAATTTTATCTTTAACAGATTCTATTATAACTAATTGATTGGTAACTTTATAAAAATTGTCAACATTTAGCTCTTCGATAAATGGATTGGTAATTGTAAATGATCTCAGGAAATATCCTCTGCATTTTAAGTCCGGAAGTACTTTGATTAAACCTTCACCTCGGTCTTGAATAAGTAAGTTGTGGTCTAGTAAAACATAAAAAGGGAAAATCCTATTGAATGTTTCACTATCAAAATGAAATTGAGAATTTTCCATGTTGTTACCTCCTTAGTTTTAAAAATTTCATGAATACGGCATCTGGATACATTCTATTATTTCGAATGTTTTTGATTACGAAAAGTAGATAAGACTACTGCTAAACCCAACTCAAATTCCAGCTATTCAACTCTTTTAGAATTGTAACGTAAAGTACTACTTTTTTTCTTACACTACAAATGTTTTAAATCTCAAGTGGTTTTCAATTTGTTTATGACATAAAAAACAAAAAATATTTTAAAGCTTTAATTCTTATCTCTAGTACTAGATTCAAAAAATAACGCTACTTATTTTTACTGAGAAATTAATTCATTCGTGCTCCAATAGTCTAGTATTTTTTTTATCCTATCTACATAATCCTCATATTTCAAAGGCTTTAAAAATGTAGCCCGCAATACCTATTTTATAACACTCCATCACGTCTCTATGATTGTTAGAAGTAGTTAAGATAATTGCTGGTATATATTTTAATACATCATCTGCTTTTAAGATAGATAAAAACTCGATACCGTTTAGTTTAGGCATATTAAGGTCTAAAATAATAAACATCTGGTATTATTTCTTTCC
>NZ_NRQV01000048.1:0-22255 GCF_004119505.1 Flavobacterium sp. YO64
AGTAGATCGCTTTTTATTAGTCTTTAATTTTAGAGAGCGAAATTGCATTAATGCAATATCTCAAGCCGCTTGGTTGTGGTCCGTCTGGAAAAACATGTCCTAAATGTGCGTCGCATACATTGCAGGTAACCTCAACGCGAATCATTCCGTATGATTTATCAGCATGATAAGCAATTGCATTTTCTTTTATTGGCTGTGTAAAAGAGGGCCAGCCTGTTCCTGATTCGAATTTTTCTGAAGCATCAAAAAGTAAAGTGCCACAGCATTTACACTCATAAATTCCAGGATCAAATAAACTGCAAAGCTCAGAACTAAAAGATCTCTCAGTTCCTTTTAAGCGTGTTACTTGAAACTCTTCGGGAGTTAAAAGCTGTTTCCATTCATCTTCAGTTTTTTCAACTCTCTTTTCAGGAGCTGGATTTCCTTTATTTGTAAAATGAATTACATCTGTCCATTTTATCATAATTTTTTTCTTTAAAGTTTACTGTAAACTAAAACTAACTACTAAAGACTGAGCAATGACCACTTTTGACTATTCCTCTTCTTTTTGTCCCATCATCATTAAAAATGCTTTCAAGAATGGGTCAATATTTCCGTTCATTACGCCATCGACATCGCTTGTTTCATAACCAGTACGAACATCTTTTACTAATTTATAAGGCTGCATTACATAATTGCGTATTTGCGAACCCCATTCAATTTTCATTTTTCCGGCTTCAATATCGGCACGTTGTGCTTGTTGTTTTTTTAATTCAATTTCGTACAACTGAGAGCGAAGCATTTGCATTGCACGTTGTCTGTTGTCTTGCTGTGACCTTGTTTCAGAACACTGAATTTGAATTCCAGTTGGTTTGTGAACCAATTGAACTTTTGTTTCTACCTTATTTACGTTTTGTCCTCCGGCACCACTTGAACGAGAAGTAGTAATTTCGATATCAGCAGGATTAATGTCAATTTCGATACTGTCGTCAACCAGTGGATAAACATACACAGAAGCAAATGAGGTATGGCGTTTTGCATTACTGTCAAAAGGGGAAATTCTAACTAAACGATGTACACCGTTTTCTCCTTTTAAATACCCAAATGAATAATCGCCCTCAAATTCTAAAGTAACCGTTTTGATTCCGGCAACATCACCGGCTTGAAAGTTCAACTCTTTTATTTTATAGCCATAACTTTCTCCCCACATCATGTACATACGCATTAGCATTCCTGCCCAATCGCAGCTTTCAGTTCCGCCAGCTCCAGCAGTGATTTGAAGAACAGCACTTAAACTGTCACCTTCATCAGAAAGCATGTTTTTGAATTCGATGTTTTCTATATGAGATTGTGTAACGTTGTATTGTTCATCAAGTTCATCTGCAGAAAGTTCTCCTTCTTTATAAAAATCATACGCCAGCTGCAATTCTTCTGTAAGTGAAACAGCTTTGTCATAATCTTCAATCCATTTTTTCTTGTTTCGAAGATTTTTTACAATACTTTCGGCTTCCTTGGGATTATTCCAGAAATCAGGCGCGAAAGTTTTTTCTTCTTCGTTTGCAATTTCGATTAGCTTGGCATCAACGTCAAAGATACCTCCTCAACGCACCAAGGCGCTCCACAATACCTTTTACTTGTTCGGCTGTTGTCATAAATTAATAAGTGTTTTTTATTTGTTTTTACCACTATTACATTTCTATAGAAATGCAATGTAATTTTGTTGTACAAAAATAACATATAGTTTTTAGAATTTACACTAAATCATCAGGGATAATATAAGGAAATACTATTTGTCTAGAAAAGATTGATTAATACTAAATAGGAAGATATATTTTTGGTTTAGTTGAAAAGCTTTTAAAAATAACAACTTATTTTTTGAATTATTAAGGCATGATATATATGTTTTTTATAAATATTACGTTAATTTGGTTCTATAGTTATGCGGCAAGTTAAAATTTATTAAAACTTGCGATCAAAAACTAACAGTAATATGTAATTTTGCTGTCCAAAAAAAAGATATAGTTTTATATGGAAATAAATTTAATTAGCGATACCATAACTAAACCTACACAGGAGATGCTGCAGTATATGTTTAACGCTCATGTTGGCGATGATGTATACAAACAAGATCCTACGGTTATAGAATTAGAAACAAGAGTAGCTGAGTTTTTTGGTATGGAAGCTGGACTTTTTTTTCCGTCAGGAACTATGGCAAACCAAACAGCAATAAAACTGCATACGCAGCCGGGTGAGCAGTTAATTGCTGATAAATATGCACACGTTTATCATTATGAAGGAGGAGGAGTTTCTTTTAACAGCGGTGTTTCCTGCTGTTTATTAGACGGTCATCGCGGTATGATAAATGCCAAACAGGTTGCAGCATCTATCAATGATCCTGAATTTTATCATAGTCCCTTAACAAGTTTGGTTTGTGTAGAAAATACGACTAACAAAGGCGGTGGTGCTTGTTATGAATTAGAAGATCTAAGAGAAATAAAAAAAGTCTGTGATGCAAATAATTTAAAATTCCATTTAGATGGAGCTAGAATTTGGAATGCATTAGTAGCAAAAAGACAAAATCCGAAGGAATTTGGGGCGATTTTCGACACTATATCGGTTTGTTTATCAAAAGGATTAGGAGCGCCAATTGGTTCTGTTTTGCTTGGAAGTAAAGCTGATATTCATAGAGCGTTGAGAATCAGAAAGATATTAGGTGGAGGAATGCGTCAAGTTGGTTATTTGGCAGCTGCAGGATTGTATGCTTTGGCAAATAATATTGAACGCTTGGCAGAAGATCATAGAAGAGCTAAAGAAATTGGAGCTATTTTGAGTACAAAATCATGGGTTGCCTCAGTAGAACCAGTAGAAACTAATATTTTGATTTTTTCTTTAGCAGAAGGATACAGCGATCAGCTTTTAATAGAAAAATTAAAACAGAAAAATATTATAATAAGCTCGCTTGGACATAATAAACTCCGAATTGTAACGCATTTAGATTATAAGGAGGTTATGCATAGCTATGTAGTAGAAATGCTTTCGAAGATTTAGGGAAAAAGGTGCTAAGGCACTAAGTTGCTAAGATTCTAAGTTTTTACTTTGCTTTATAGAAAAAAAGACACACGAATTGTGCGTCTTTTTTTTTTTAAACCTTGTCCCTCAGAATCTTAGTACCTTAGAATCTTAGTGCCTTATTATTTAAACAAATTATCCATTCCAGGAATCATTGGCATATCCATTTTTGCAACAGCGTCCAATTCTCTTTCGTTTACGCTTGTTGCTTTTTCAATTGCCTTATTTAAAGTTACAATTAAGTAATCTTCAAGCTGTTCTTTGTCTTCTAATAGAGAGTCATCTATAGAGATTGTTTTTATTTTTCTATTGGCAGTTAATGTTACTTTCAATAATCCGTCAGCGCTTTGTTCGTCAATTAAAACAGTATCTAGGCGTTTCTTTGTATCTTCAATTTTTTGTTGGGTTTCTTTAAGTTTTCCCATCATTCCCATTAAATCCATTTTTTGTTGATTTTTAAATTATTTCATACAAAATTAGTATATTGCTTTATGATTACAATAGAATATTTTATGAAAAAATTAATTCCCGTTCTATTCTGATTGTAGTATTTTTGCCTTTCCGTATTTAAAAACTAATGCTTAATTAAATAATGCAAAACGATATATTGGCTCCAAAGGCTAAAGAAATTCCAAAAACATTAAAGAAACATAAAGAATCTAGGATAGATAATTATTTTTGGCTGAACGATCGAGAGAATCCAGAAGTTATTGATTATTTGAATAAAGAGAATGAGTTTTATCAAAAAATGACCGCTCATACAAAGGATTTGCAAGAGTCATTGTATGAAGAAATGAAGGGGAGAATTAAAGAAGATGATTCATCTGTTCCTTATTTCTACAACGGATATTTTTATATTACACGATTTGAAACAGGTCAGGATTATCCAATATTTGCTAGAAAAAAAGGCAGTCTTTCTGCAGATGAAGAAATTTTATTCAACTGTAATGAACTAGCAAAGGGGCATGCTTATTTCAAATTAGGAGGCTTAAGTATAAGTCCAGATAATAAATTTGTCACTTTTGGAGTTGACATTGTTGGAAGAAGAATTTACACGATTCAGATTAAAAACCTTGAAACAGGAGAAGTCTTATCAGATAAAATAGAGAATGCTACTGGAGGGTCTGTTTGGGCAAATGATAATAAGACTATTTTTTATACCAGACAAGATGAAGTTACTTTAAGAGCCGATAAAATTTTTAGACATAAATTAAATACAGATTCTAAAAAGGATGTTTTGGTTTATGATGAAGTTGATGATACTTTTAATGTTTCGGTAAGTAAAGAAAAGTCAAGAAAATATATTGTAATAAGTTCAGGAAGTACTTTAACAACTGAATATAGAATTTTGAATTCAGATAATCCTGATGGTGAATTTGAGGTTTTTCAGCCTCGTGTTCGTGGTTTAGAGTATAGTATTTCGCACTACGAAGATTCTTTTTATATCTTAACGAATAAAGATAAGGCGACTAATTTTAAATTAATGAAAACGCCTGAAAATAAAACAGGAAAGAAAAATTGGGTAGATCTTATTCCGCATCGTGAAGATGTTTTGTTAGAAGATATAGAGATCTTTAAAAATTTTCTGGTTGTAGAAGAGCGCTCAAACGGTTTAAATCACATTCGAATTATGCCTTGGGGTGAAGATAAAGATTATTATCTGCCATTTGGCAGTGAAACTTATAACGCCTATACTACAACAAATATTGATTTTGATACCGATGTTTTACGATACAGCTATCAATCGCTTGCGACGCCGTCATCTGTTATTGATTTTAATATGAAAACTAAAACCAAAGAGATCTTAAAAGAGCAACAGGTTTTAGGAGGTAAATTTGATAAAGAAAATTATATCGAAGAACGTGTTTGGGCAACTGCAAGAGATGGTGTAAAAGTGCCAATTTCGATGATTTACAGAAAAGGATTGAAGAAAAACGGAAAAAATCCGCTGTTATTATACTCGTATGGTTCTTACGGAATTACAATGGATACTTATTTTTCTTCAACAAGACTTTCTTTGTTAGACCGTGGTTTTATTTACGCGATCGCACATATTAGAGGAGGAGAAGACTTAGGAAGACAATGGTATGAAGATGGAAAACTGTTAAAAAAGAAAAATACCTTTACAGATTTCATCGATTGCTCTAAATTTGTAATTAACGAAAATTATACATCTCCTGAACATTTATATGCTGAAGGAGGATCTGCAGGAGGACTTTTAATGGGAGTTGTTGTTAATGAAGCTCCAGAATTATACAACGGAGTTATTGCTCAGGTGCCTTTTGTAGATGTTATTACAACGATGCTGGATGACAGTATTCCGCTTACAACTGGAGAATATGATGAATGGGGAAACCCAAATAATAAAAAGTATTACGATTATATGTTATCGTACTCACCGTATGATAATGTAAAAGCGCAAAACTATCCTAATATGTATGTATCAACAGGATTGCATGATTCTCAGGTACAATATTGGGAGCCAGCTAAATGGGTTGCTAAATTGAGAGATTTAAAAACAAATAATAATTTTTTGTTTTTAGATACCAATATGGATGCTGGCCATGGTGGGGCTTCAGGACGTTTTGAGGCTTTGAGAGACTTAGCAAAGGAATTTAGTTTTTTATTAGATTTAGAAAAAATTAAAAGCTAATTAAAAATTTTTTGTTAAATTTGCAACCTATCGAGGTTATTTTAAAATACCATCTCGATTAACTATTTTTTTATGAAAGAAGAAATAAACGCTTATAATAATGTTTTAGAATTAATAGGTAATACCCCGCTTATTAAACTAAATAAAGTCACCGAAGAGTTAGAAGGAAATTTCTACGCAAAGGTAGAAGCTTTTAATCCAGGTCATTCCTCAAAAGATAGAATAGCGTTATATATTATCGAAGAAGCCGAGAAAAAGGGAATTTTATCACCAGGTGATACTATTATCGAAACTACATCAGGTAATACAGGTTTTAGTTTGGCAATGGTAAGCATTATAAAAGGTTACAATTGTATTTTGGCCGTAAGCTCAAAATCATCCAAAGATAAAATTGACATGCTGCGAAGTTTAGGTGCCAAAGTATATGTTTGCCCTGCTCACGTTTCTGCAGATGATGAAAGATCGTATTACAATGTAGCTAAACGACTTCACGAGGAAACAAAAGGATCGGTTTATATCAATCAGTATTTTAATCAATTAAATATTGATGCCCACTACAACACTACTGGCCCTGAAATTTGGGAACAAACTAAAGGAAAAATTACACATCTTATTGCTTGCAGCGGAACTGGAGGAACAATTTCTGGAACAGCAAAATTCTTAAAAGAGCAAAATCCGAATATTAGAATTTTAGGTGTTGACGCTTTTGGATCAGTATTGAAGAAATACCACGAAACAAAAGAATTTGATAATAAAGAGATTTATCCATACCGAATTGAAGGTTTAGGAAAAAATTTAATTCCATCAGCAACAGATTTTGATATCATTGATAAATTCATGAAAGTGACCGATGAGGAGAGTGCGCACTCAGCTAGAGAAATCACTCGAAAAGAAGGTTTGTTTGTAGGTTATACTTCTGGAGCAGTAATGCAGGCTATTAAACAATATGCGGAAGAAGGAGAGTTTACAAAAGATAGTAACATTATAGCGATTTTTCCAGATCATGGTTCGCGTTATATGAGTAAAGTATTTAGTGATGACTGGATGAATGAACAAGGTTTCTTTGACAGTGTTAATGAAGAAGAAGCTCAAAAAATTGAATTTGTAAAGTAGGTTAGACTGCTTTTTTAGATATTAGAACTCCATTCGTATTTGCGAATGGAGTTTTTTTATGGAACTATATTTAGTTGATAATACGATTGGGTGTTATTTTTGGTTTTTAAAATTATGGATGTTTTTGTTTTAAATGAGAATACCGTATTTATACGTAAGAAATTTTTAGTTTAATTGTGAGATGTTCAAAATTTTAATATAATGTTATGTGGTATAAATAATTCTAATTGTTGGTTGAAAATCATCAATTTTGGTTATTTGAACGATTATTTAGGTTAGTTGTCGGATAAATTTCAGCTCAAAAACATAATAATCTAGTTTAGCAGTGTTAAAATGACACAATGTTTTTTTTAATCCCTAAATCTACATATCATGAAAAAATTACTACTCTCATTTTTGTTTGTAAGTTATTTGAATGCGACTGCTCAAAATCCAATTCAGGAGTTTAGTTTCAATGGGACTTTAAATAATACGGCAAATACGACTTCTTTTATCGGAACAAATAATTTTGTTGCTGATAGAGCAGGAGTTGCTGCAAATGCACAAAGACTAAATGGCAGGGCTATGGAAGCTGTTATTGATAATCTGCCAATGGCAAATAATGCAAGAACAGTAAGTATTTGGGTTAAGTTTAATGATATTACTGCGGCAAATTATATTTGGGGTTACGGTACAGCTTACAATGCGCAGTATTGCGGATTATTACAGCAAGGTACCTCATCGTCAAATTCAGATTTAAGTTTAGCAGGCTGGGGTGCTACTAATGATGTTATTGTTTCAACCACCTTAAGCAAAGATACATGGTATCAATATACTATTACGTATGATGGTACAGTTTCTAAAATTTATAGAAACGGAGAATTGTTGAAATCGTTAAGCGGTATAATACGTTCAACAAAAGGAAATATTTTTAGATTAGGAGAAGTAAATACGACAGTTGGAATTAACGCTGATATCGACGATTTAAAGATCTATGATACAGCTTTGACAGATCAACAGGTTACGGAGCTTTATAATAGCTCTAAGGCAGTCGTTACTATAGCAGCAGCAGCGGTAACAAAGCCGGCAGTTTTAAAGTCTAAAGTAAATGCAAAATCTGCAGTATCAGGTTCTATAATAACGAACAGTGATGTAAATGCAGGAACAAAAAATATTGAAGTGTTTTCGCAAGGGCAGAAGGTACTTGGAAATACTAGTTCATTAAATGTTAATGATCTTCCAGAGGGAACTTATCTGCTGAAAATTACAAATTCACCAGCCAAGAAAATTACTTCAAAATAAGGCATTACGTTATTTTTATAATAGTTAGTTAGTTTTTTATATTTTTAGTAGCACTCAGGTTTTGGAATAGTAAAAAAGCCTTCTGAATTTTCAGAAGGCTTTTTGCTTTGTATAGTATTAATGCTTTTTTTGCTGCCCTGGAGCATAAGCTTTTGCACTTTTATCTCCATTCATTTTCTTTGCTTGTCCTGGTGGTATTTTTTTACCTGATGGTGCAGGTGTATACGTGTGAGTATGTGTTGAGCAGCTTATAGCGCTGATGATTACAAATAAAATAACCATTACGATTATGATATATTTAGTGTATTTAGATGTTTGCATTTTTCGTCTATCTGAGAATGGGGAATAAATATAAATTTTACTTTATTTCACTATAGTTATAGCAAAAGTAGAGTAGTGAAAGTTTTTTAGCTAATAATGCTTATTACTATAAATAAGATAACTAAAATTATTACAGCGAATTTTGTGTATTTTGAAGTTTGCATTGTTCTTTATTTTTAAATTAATTTCGTCTCAAGAAAAACAAATATAATAGTTTTTTTTGATTATGAGTTCCTTTTTGCATATTTTGGGGATAACTGTATAATATAGAATTATCGATACTAGCAGAATGGGAGTGATGTAATCAATAAAGACTTAATAATTTCTAACGTCTTTATTATTGTATTTAAATCTAGAGTGAGGGCTTGCGTGTGTTTTCTCTTCGTTTTATTTTTAAATAACAAAATAGTGCTGGGAGTATTACAATCATAAATAATGGAGTAACCCAATATTGACGCATTTCATATGAAAATGGATTATTAATTATATTATTCTCCCTTCTGTAAAGTATTTTATCCTTTACCGCTTTAATTCTCCAAATCGGAATCTGGCTTGTGTTTAAGCTTCCACTTTCAATAATATTTATTGGTATTGCGATTCCGCTTTTTAGTTTATCAGATTTGCAATACCCATAAAATACCCAAGACGTTTTATTGCTGCCGCTATTTGAAGGAGGTATTTTTTCATTTACTGCCAGTATGTCTTTAGAGTAATTTTTCTCGGGATTCAATGATGCATAAAAGATTTTAGTTTTTGAGAAATCATTTATTGCTTCTATTCCAATTATTGATAATCCCAAAAAGATAAGAATTAAACAAATTGTTTTCATTAGCTAATAATATTTTATTTGTGTGTTAGTGTTTATTCAATAATTTATTTAGTTTTCAGAATGCAAAATATAAGGGTTTTACTCGATTATTGATTTCTTTTAAAAATTAAATAAATTAATGAAAATGGGGCAAATAAAAAGAAAAAGGGTTCTAGAAAATATTTGAAGTCTAAACCTATAAAACTGGTAGGTTTCTGATAAAACAAATTGGCAGATGTGTATTTAGAGTGATAGACAATTAGCCTATGATCTTTAAAACGATATGAGAATGTAGAAATATTGATGTTCATTGTTAATGAGGCCTTTTTATTATTAGACACTAAAAAGCCATGATAGACAAAATTAGAAGATGTATTTCGTCCTACACCAGTAGCCGGACCAGATTCGGTGATAATTAATGTGTCTTTTACAAAGCCATCTTTGCAAAATGCGATCGTATATCCAGTTTTAAGGACTGAAAAATTATGAATTATTTCTTCAATCAACATTAGTGATGCAAACACTATTATTATATAGGCAAGAGCTTTTCTCATTGTATTATTACTGCATAAATGATTTGTTAGTATAGCTGTCTATCTTCTTGTTTTGTTTTTGTGCCAAACGTATGCATTAATTTTGTTTTTGTTTTACGTGTTTTCGTATTAGTAAAAAAAAACTCCAGATTTCTCCGGAGTTCAATTTTGTAATATAAAAAGAAAAGATTATTCCTCTTTCATAGTATGATAAACGTTCATTACGTCATCATCTTCTTCAATTTTTTCGATTAATTTTTCAACGTCAGCGATTTGAGCTTCTGTTAATTCTTTAGTGATTTGCGGAATACGCTCAAAACCTGATGATAAAATTTCAAGTCCTCTGTTTTCTAATTCTTTTTGCAAAGCACCAAAGCTTCCAAAAGGAGCATAGATTAAGATTCCATCTTCATCTTCAAAAACTTCTTCGGCACCAAAATCAATTAATTCAAGTTCTAATTCTTCAGCATCAAGACCGTTGTTTGCAATTCTAAAGTTACAAGTATGGTCAAACATAAACTCGACAGAACCTTGAGTTCCCATAGTTCCGTTACATTTGTTAAAGTAACTGCGAATGTTAGCAACTGTTCTGTTATTATTATCAGATGCAGTTTCAATCAAGATTGCAATTCCGTGAGGCGCATATCCTTCAAATAAAATTTCCTTATAGTTGGCAGTATCTTTATTACTTGCATTTTTTATTGCGCGCTCCACATTGTCTTTCGGCATGTTAGCGGCTTTTGCATTTTGTATAACAGCTCTTAATCTAGAATTGGCATCAGGGTTTGGACCACCTTCTTTAACTGCCATAACGATATCTTTACCAATTCTGGTAAATGTTTTAGCCATTGCTGACCAACGTTTCATTTTTCTTCCTTTTCTAAATTCGAACGCTCTTCCCATTTCTAATTTTTAGTTTTTGTGATGCAAAAATACGGTTATTCCTTAATTTTTCCAAAATCAAAATTTAAGTTTTTTTGATTTGTTTTGAGGTTAAGGTTTCAAGTTTCAGGTTTTAGTTTTCAAGCTGGTACAATATTGCGTAAAATTTAGCACGCTATGTGTAAAACCTGAAACTTGAAACAAAAAAACTTGAAACAAAACTTTTATTTCGAAGAATTAAAGTCATTTATAATATTAACCGCTTCATTTAAGTATGGGTTTATTTTTAAATGATCTATTTGGTACTGATTTATTGTTTTGTCATTAGGATAAGCACTCAATAAATACTGGTTTACTGTGGAGTTATAAACGTCCAGCGGATTATTTTCGTCATTAAAAGTATTGATTTCTTTCCACAAAGAATTTACTATTTTTTTCTGATTAAAGACAGCGTCAATAGTCATTGGTACTTCGGCTTTTGGAGTGTTTACTAATTGATCTATTTTTAGATTGATCTTTTTAATATCATTAAAATAAAAATTATCTGCCAGCCTTGTCTTACTGTTTTTGGCTAGTTTATCGATTAAAGCTCGTTTTACATACGGGCGGTATTTTAGTGTTGAAGTAATACTGTCATTTTTAATAGCAGTTGGAAAATCGCTTTCTTTTTGATAAACATCTTCGTAAAACTCAGGAAGAACCACATCGGGTGTCACACCTATGTATTGATGGCTTTTTCCTGTTACTCGGTAAAATTTATTAATCGTAATTTTTAGAAAATCAGTATTTTTTGTTTCGTCAAGCGAAAGAATTGTCTGCATCGTTGCTTTACCAAGAGTACTGCTGCCTAATAAAAGAGCACGATTATAATCTTGCATAATAGAAGAGAAAAATTCACTGGCCGATGCTGTATTACTATTAACAAGTATTACAATAGGACCTTTGTAAATTACACCTTTAAAAGGATCATTTATAATAGATTTTTCTTTAGTATGATCAATAACAATCGAAAGTGGACCATAATCAACAAACATTCCGGCAAGTTTAATAGCTTCTTCCATAGAACCGCCGCCATTATCTATTAAATCTATAACAAGACCTTTGATATTGTCTCTTTCTAATTTTATAATTTCTCTGGCTACATCATCAGCACAGCCTTTTCTGCTGTTTCCATCCAGATCAGCATAGAAACTTGGAATTTTGATATATCCTATTTTACTGTCTTTGCCAATTATAAAACTGAAAACTGAATTTTCTTCATCTTTCATTACTTGCTTTTCAATGTAAACCTCAAAACTTTTACCTGAATTTCTTTTAAGAGTAATAGTCAAGCTCTTATTCGCCTCAGATAAAATCATGGTCGAAATAGATTCTAATGAAGCACACGAAACCTGAAGCGTTTCTTTTTGATTAGAAACCGAAACGATTTGATCGCCTTTTTTTATCTGCCCAGTCTGATATGCGGGACCATTTGGGTCAAGTTCTTGTACAATAATTTCATTTTTTTCATTAAGATTTACTGTCATTCCTAATGATAAATGCTCTTTTGATAACGACGCAACAAAGCTAGATTTAGAGTCATCGCTAAAATAGGCTGTATGCGGATCAAAATAGGTGCAGAAAAAATTATAAAGATTCTCGTTTTGATTTGTTTTGGTTTCTAACAGCGTATTAATACGGCAGATTTCATTTGATAAAATCAATTTTCTAGATTTTACTTCTATAGATTTAAAATTAGCTTTGATAGAATCTAAATTATCGCTTGTTTCTGCAATATCATCCAGAATTTGATAACGTATTTTTTTTCGCCATACCTTTTCCAAGTCTTCATTTTTCAAATAAAATGGAAATGATTTTTTGTAAAATCTAATAGTATCTTTTTTACTGTAATCAAAAGGTGCGGCTTGAATTTTTTCAAGAATATTTTTTGTTCTTTCTAATCCTGAAATGTATTTTGATGTAATGTCAGTCAAAAAACTGCAGTCGTTTTCTAGAATTAAATTATCTAAGTTTAAACGATATTTTGCTGTCATTTCATCGTATTCGCTCTTAAAAAAGATGTTTCTAGAAGGATCTAATTCATTAATTAGATTATCAAAAACAAAAACCGATAAACTGTCATCGACTGGTTTTGGACGTAGATGTTCTGATTGGATTGTTGCATTTATTTTGTTTAGTATTTCGCAGGTGTTGTCGCTATTTTGACTAAATAGAACGTTGGCAGTTAACATCAATACTAATACTATTTTTTTCATAAATCGAAGATCTTCGTTTAGACTAAAATTACGTTTATTTTTTCATAAAAATTACGTTTTTTCTAAAAAAACTTACACACCAGTAAATGTTTTTATAGCCTTAAATGCATTTGAGAATAATACGGATTAAATCATTTTTTCTTGTAAATACTTTAATTTTTGGCCAAAAAAAATGCATTACAATTTGTAATGCATTTTCTAACTATTTTAGGAAAATATTATTTCTTGTAAAAAGGCAGTTTTACCACTTTTGCAGGAACATCATTTTTTCTAATTCTAATAAAAACATCACTGTCAACAGCGCTGTTTGCAACAGTAACATATCCTAAACCAATACCTTTGTTCATAGACGGAGACATTGTTCCAGAAGTTACAATACCAATTACTTCACCTTGAGCATCAACGATTTCATAATCGTGTCTTGGTACCGCACGTTCCTGCATTTCAAAAGCTACTAATTTTTTTGTAACACCAGCTTCTTTTTGTTTTTTCAAACTTTCAGAATTGGTAAAATCTTTAGTAAACTTAGTAATCCATCCTAAACCAGCTTCAAGAGGAGAAGTTGTATCGTTAATATCGTTTCCGTACAAACAGAATCCCATTTCTAAACGTAAAGTATCACGAGCAGCAAGACCAATAGGTTTGATTCCGTAAGCTGCTCCAGCTTCAAAAACTTTATTCCAAATTGCTTCAGCATCTGCATTTTTGCAATAAATTTCAAATCCGCCAGAACCAGTATATCCAGTAGCAGAAATAATTACATCATTAAAACCTGCAAAATCACCAACTTCAAAGTGGTAATATGGAATTGCAGCTAAATCTAATGACGATAAAGGCTGCATTGCTTCAACCGCTTTTGGTCCTTGAATTGCCAATAAAGAATAATCATCAGAAAGATTTTTCATTTCAACACCTAAATCATTGTGAGATGAAATCCAGTTCCAGTCTTTTTCAATATTCGAAGCATTTACAACAAGTAAATACTCTTCTTCTTTCATTTTATATACAATCAAATCATCTACAATTCCGCCTTCATTATTTGGCAGACAAGAATATTGTGCTCTTCCAATTGTCAAAGTCGAAGCATCGTTTGAAGTTACTTTCTGAATCAAAGCCAAAGCATTTGGACCAGTAAGTAAAAATTCGCCCATATGCGAAACGTCAAAAACACCTACACTGTTTCGAACAGTTTCATGTTCAGCATTTACACCTTCGTATGTAATAGGCATATTGTAACCCGCAAAAGGCAGCATTTTTGCTCCCAAACTCTCATGTATGTGCGTAAGCGCAGTATTTTTCATTGTGTTGTTTTATAAAATTGAATCGCAAATTTATTTAAAAAATATCAAATTTGAATGCTATAAATTATAAATTTCGCAATGATTAAGAGCTATTTCCTGCTATCCGCTATATCTTTTACTTTTTAAAGGAAAAAGTAACTAGGGCTGACCGTTTAAAAGAAACATTCGTGCATTAGATTTTTTATGTAACTTTAATCAAGAAACATAAAAGAATCCTTTATGCAAAGTTTTTATAATCAGCTATGTTTTTTAAACAAGTGAAACGCCTTTATTCGCAAAGAAAAACCATGATTCTATGTGTTTAAATAAAAAAAGCATCAAATGAAATCTCCGTATTTAATCACAAAAGAAGAAGTTTTAAGAGTCTACAAACCCGTAAGTCCTCATACGCACAAAGGACTTCAAGGCCATGCAGTTATTATTGCAGGAAGTTACGGAAAAATGGGAGCCGCTGTTTTAGCTTCAAAATCCTGTTTAAAATCAGGATGCGGACTCGTAACAACTTTTATCCCAAAATGCGGTTATCAGATTCTTCAAATCTCAATTCCAGAAGTAATGACAGTTACAGATGAAAACACAAATTTCATTACTAACATTCATTTGCCGTTAATTCCGCAGGCAGTTGGAATTGGACCAGGAATAGGCAAGGAGCTGGGAATGCAAAAAGCCTTATTTGAATTTTTAAGAGTAAACAAAGCACCTTTAGTTATCGATGCAGATGCATTGAATATTTTAGCCGAAAACCTATCTTGGCTGGAACTAGTTCCTGAAGACACCATCCTAACACCTCATCCAAAAGAATTAGAGCGTTTAATTGGAAAGTGGAATTCAGAAGCAGAGAAATTTCAAAAAACGATTGCTTTTTCAGAAAAATACAAAGTTATTGTGGTTATGAAAGGAGCACCAACTTACATTATCAATAGAGCTTCAGTCTACGAAAACACGAGCGGAAACGCTGCGCTGGCAACCGCAGGAAGCGGCGACGTCTTAACAGGAATTCTAACAAGTCTTCTTGCGCAAGGTTACGAACCCAAATATGCGTCAAAACTAGGCGTTTACCTGCACGGATTAACAGCCGATTTAGCTTTGCCAAAAACAGGTTATGAGTCTTTTACGGCTTCTACAATTATTAAGTATTTAGGAAAAGCGTTTTTGAGCTTAGCTTAACCGCAAAGAGCGCAAAGGTTTACACAAGGTTCGCAAAGTTTTTGTAGATATAGCTTTGTGAACTTTGCGATTTTGTAAAATCCTTATTAAATAAAATCTTAGCGTGCTTTGCGGTTAAAATAAAAATCAAAAAATCGTAAGTTTGTAATGTCAAAGATTAGAAACTTAGCAACTCAGTACCTTAGCATCTTTGAATCTTAAAAAAAATGAAAAACAACTTCGATCTTAGAACGGTAAATGTTACTCGTTATATTACACCTTTGCGTGAAGGCGGATCTTTACCCGCTTTGGCAGAAGCCGATGACGATTTTAAATACGTCTTAAAATTTAAAGGAGCCGGGCACGGTATAAAAGCACTAATAGCCGAATTAGTAGGCGGACAAATTGCAAAAGCTTTAAGATTGCAGCTGCCAGAATTAGTTTTTGCTAATCTTGATGAAGCTTTTGGAAGAACCGAAGGCGATGAGGAAATTCAAGATTTACTGCAAGGAAGTCAAGGATTGAATCTTGCGCTTCATTTTTTATCAGGTGCTATTACTTTTGATCCTGTTGTAACAACTGTAGATGCCAAATTGGCTTCGCAAATTGTTTGGCTGGATGCTTATATTACAAACGTCGACAGAACTTTTAAAAACACCAATATGCTGATTTGGCATAAAGAATTATGGCTGATCGATCATGGTGCGTGTTTGTATTTCCATCATTCTTGGAACAATTGGGAACAACATGCCAAAAGTCCGTTTGCATTAATAAAAGATCACGTTTTACTGCCGCAGGCTTCACTTTTAAAAGAAGTTGATACCGAGTTTAAAGCACTTTTAACAACAGAAATTTTAGAAGATATTGTAAATACAATTCCGCTGGAATGGTTGCAATGGGAAGATACCGATGAAACGCCCGAAGGTTTAAGAAATGTGTATTTACAGTTTTTAAAAACCAGATTAGAAAATTCAGAAACCTTTGTAAATCAGGCTCAAAATGCAAGATAGTCACTTATATGAGTATGCCGTGATTCGAGTTGTGCCAAAGGTAGAGCGCGAAGAATTTCTGAATATTGGAGTCATTTTGTTTTGTAAAAAAGCCAAATTTATAAAAGTTCTTTTTCATCTTAATAAAGAAAAAATACAAGCACTTTCTGATGATTTCGATATTGAACAATTAGAATGTAATTTGACTTCATTAGAAAAAATCACAAAGGGAGCCAAAGACGGCGGTCCAATTGCCGAATTTGATATTCCCGAACGTTTTCGCTGGTTAACCGCAATTAGAAGTTCAGCGATCCAGACCTCAAGACCACATCCAGGTTTGTGCCAGGATTTGGAGAAAACGATTCAGAGATTGTTTGAAGAGTTAGTTCTTTAAGGAAGGTTCAAAGGGGCAGAGGAGCAAAGGGACAAAGGTTTTATTTAATGCATTTATTCCTCAATCTTGTCATTTCGAGGAACGAGAAATCACACTAGAAATTCCGTACAGTATGCTGCCAATCTTTGTCGATATACGAGTGTGATTTCTCGTACCTCGAAATGCCAAACTGTACGGGAACTTTATCAAAAAACCTTTGTAAGTTTACTCGCGTTTGTTATCGAGATTGTAGCAGCAAAGTATTATCCCCAATCTTGTCATTTCGAGGTACGAGAAATCTTCGTGAGAAGCTCGACAAAGATTGGATTTCTATTACGGAGTTACTTGCGAAGATTTCTCGTGCCTCGAAATGACAAACTGTAAGGAAACTTTATTAAAAGCCTTTGTAAGTTTACTCGAGATAGCTATTGGGATTTCGAGAAAAAAAAACTTGCGAACTTTGTGTAAACCCTTGCAAACTTTGTGGTTAAACGTTAAACCAAATACAGGATCAGATTAAAAATCTAATATTCCAAAAAGGCATTCATTAGAAAAATCAAGAATTATATTTTCCTTTTCTTGATTTTCAATGACCAATAAATCATAAGGTTCTAAAGAGTAACGCTTCTCATTAATTGTAATAACGGTTGAGTGTAAAGAAAATACAATTACTATTTGAGCATTACAATTCTGATTACGATTTGTTATTTCCAGTTTATGATGGGATATTTTTTCAGAAATCATCCAATTAAAATCAATCCCTTTTGTATAAGAAGTCACTTCATCATCCGAATTAAATTCCATGATTTTATACTTCTCGTATACTTTTTTTTTGTTGTTTATCTCAACATCCAAGAAGTTATCCAGCATAACCAAATATCGGTGATAGCCTTTAAATTTGGTAAACACTGAAGGAGCTTCGTCTATTGTAGCACTGCTTATTCTAAATACAAAATCTCTATCGGCGTAACTTGCTGTTTTCGGATATATCGTATATTCATAGGTTGATCCGCCGCTCCAAATAGAAGCGGTAACATTTTTTTTAGGGAAAAAGTGTATGTTCATTATATTAAAATTTTTAATCCTTTGGGTGAAATTATTTAACACATAGAAACATGGATTTTGTTTACTTAAAAAAGGCGTTTCACTTATTTAAAATGCATATAGCGTTCTATGTGAAAGAAATATATTTTTTTTTGTATCCTTTTTTACACATAAAATCTATGTTTCTATGTGTTTAATATTTTTTAATTAGACTTCAAGTTTTTAAATACATAATTGATCCTGCTTTTAGAATAACTTATAATGTAAAAAAATGTGGTGTCTTTATTTCTTCGCGGTAAAAAACTTAAATCTTTTTCTCGAGGCAAATGAACTCCAAAGGTTCTTCCGAAACCGTTATATGTACGCCGCTTTCAGGGAAAGCTTCTCTTTCGCCAGTATCGACATAACCGTGACGTTTGTACCAAGCGATTAGTTCATCGCGAACCGAAATAACCGTCATAATAATGCTGGATAAACCAAGAGTTTTAGCATGGATTTCAGCTTCAGCCAAAAGCTTTTTCCCGATGCCGTTATTTTGAAGTTCAGGCGAAACGGTCAACATTCCTAAATACAATTGATGTCCTTTTTCGACCAATAAAACCGAACCAATAATTTTATCATTCTCCGTAAATTTCAGAATCGTATTTTTAGGATCCTGTAAAATTTCGGTCATTTCTTCTTCATTAGTTCTTTTTCCTTCTAGTAAATGCGCTTCGGTTGTCCAGCCTTTTTTAGAAGATTCGCCTCTGTAGGCTGAGTTAATTAAAGTTACTAATGCGGGAATATCTTGTAGTGCTGCTTTGGTAATCATGGTATGCAATTGCGTTTTTATAAAATTGAATTGTCTCCTGCTTTAGCTGGAAAAACAAAAGTACAATATTGAAGATTGGCTTTAGCCAAAATACAAACGTTTTTTGATTAAAGTCATTTTGACACAGGGCATTCCCTTTTAAAAGTTTCTGACACTAATTACAATTCGTTTTTAATTGCACAAACCCTTAAAAACAGATAAAATTCGTGTAATTCAATTTTAAATTTAAAGAAAAATTAGTGATAATTGGTATAATTGCTTCGCCTGTTCGCTATCGCTCGGGTTGTGGCTGACTTTTTTTCTTTTTTAAAAGCGAGCGCCTCGATTTTGATATTAATTTTTAATAACTTTTTCTCTTGATCTCTATTATAATGTATATTTGAATTTAGCAAATCGATAATGCAGACGAGAGAAAAACTCAGCCAAAATTTTTTAAGATATTCAATGAAAAATAAAATACTATTCCTTGTTTCTTTGCTGTTTTTTGGAGCAGCAATTAGTTCTGTGTCAGCTTTTAATGTTAAGTCTTCGGCGGAAGATAATTTTAAAAGAGAGTTAAAAGTTCTGTCGTTAAATACTTGGCACGAAGGAACTACAGTAAAAGGAGGATTTGATGCGATTGTAGACGTAATTCTTCAATCTGATGCAGATATTGTTTTACTGAGTGAAATACGCAATTATAAAGAAGTATTATTTACACCACATATTTTAGAAGCTTTAAAAGCCAAAGGCAAGATTTTTTATGGCTCGAGCCTTAAAACAGATGCTGTTATTTTGTCTAAATTTCCTATCGAATCTACGACATCGATAAGTTCAGAATCCTTAATAAAATGCATGATTAGGTTAAACAAGAAAACTAGTGTTGCCGTGTATGCCGCACATTTAGATTATACACATTATGCTTGTTATCTGCCAAGAGGTTACGACGGAGTTAATTGGAAAAAATTACCAGAACCCATTTTAGATACCGAAAAAATTCTGAAACAAAATATCGATTCGCAGCGTGACGAAGAAATTGCACTTTTTGTAAAAGATGCTCAAATCGAACGTCAAAAAGGAAATCTAGTGCTTTTAGGAGGCGATTTTAATGAACCTTCGTATTTAGATTGGACGGCAGCGACAAAAGATTTATTCGATCATAACGGCGTTATTATACCGTGGCATAACAGTGTAACGCTTAAGAATAATGGTTTTCTAGACGCTTACCGAGTAAAATACCCCGATCCGGTTAAAAATCCAGGATTTACTTGGCCGGCTTATAATACTGATGTAGAATTATCAAAACTATTATGGGCAAAAGACGCCGATGAAAGAGAGCGTATTGATTTTGTCTATTTTTATCCAAATAAAAAACTCTCGCTGATAGATACTGTAATTGTTGGACCAACGGCAAGTATTGTAAAAGGAAAAGGAGTGGAGACTCAAGACGGAGATACATTTTTGAAACCAAACGGTATCTGGCCGTCTGATCATAAAGGGGTTTTGGCTGCTTTTTTGATTGTTGATTAATTATAACTTGTAATATGTCAAAAGAGTTTGCTTAGCTAGCGCGAGCGTCTCGCTCGTGCCTGTTCCAATTTGAATTAGATATTTTATGTGTTCACGAGCGGGACGCTCGCGCTAGCATGGGAGCGTATTATTTTTCTAAGTCAAAGATTCTAACAATTTTTGGACTTTGAGCATCAAGAAACATTTTTGTTCGTCCAAATAAGCAAATTTTACCTACTTTTTCAAAAACATTATGTTGTCCTTGTTCATTTATTAAAACCTCATCTCTGCAAACCCCATCTTGATGATTCTTTTCAATATAATCCCAATGTTTTTCAATTTCATCTTTAAATACAATTGTAAATGCTGGCTGACTATATTCAACTAAATAATTTCCATCATCCATTGCTGTGGGTTTCATATCAGGATGAGAATTATATATCTTATTTAGCACTGATTTTGCACTTTCCTCAATGGTTTCAACTTTTGAAGTAAAAAATACAACAGTTCCAAATTCAAAAACAGCAAACTGCAATTTTTCTCCAGTATAGTATTTTGTTTTTTCGACAATTTCAGTATGATCGATAGGAAGATTAGGTTTCCATTTTGGTTTTGGAGGAAAATCTAATTGCTTTTTTCCAAGAAGTTTATCTAATATTCTCATTTTTTCTTTACTGGATTTAGTGATTCTTAATAGTAACTCATTTATAGACGAAACAAATTCCAGCTTGTGAACATTCCATTTTTTTTTTTTAAATTTCGTTGCGTTCACGAGCGGGACGCTCAAGCTAGCTGGGCTGTTAGCGGTAGTGCATTATACTCTTGTAAAAGTCAAATTGCTTATTTTTAAAGTAAAAAGCGCTAAATATGGATATAAAATTTTAAGAAGTTCTACTTTGTTTTGGTAACCAAATATTTCAGGAACAACGGTTGTTTCTCCATTATGAACAAAGTTATTTCGTACTGCATAAATAATTGTCAAAATTTCGTTGTTAGTTAAGTTAAATTGTAAATTTTCTACTTTCTGAATAATTTCAGTTAATCTTCTTCGTTGACCACTAATTGAGTTCTCCAAAGAATAATCTAAATATTCTATTAGCAATTCTCTTTTTGCTTGGATAGAATATATCTCATTTAGTTTTTCTTGTATCAACTCTAGTGAACGAGAAATTTCGATTGATTCAGCATAATTTAAATGAATAATACTATCTATCCATTCAATTTTGTTTTTTGATGCACCAACCGTTTCTGTATAAAATTTTATGTAAGTTTCGTAAGCAAACCAAAGGTCAGCTAATTTATAATATAGTAAATGACAAAGTTTTAAATCATTTTCTTTATCCGAAACAAAGAAATTATTTAGTCGTATTTCTCTAATACCAAAAGCCAACCTTATTTTTACGTCTAAATTTTGATACTCATTAAAAATTCTCTGAAGTCTTTCTAATTCGATTTCATTTTCAAAATTATCAAATATTCTATTTTGAAGTATTTCTCTATTCGCTTGAAATAAGTTATATTCTTGAAGGAAATTTTCATAATCATTTTCCATAATTGAATTTAAATTGAGTGTTGTTTTTGCATTACCGCTAACGTTCTGGCACTACAGCGGGTTTGGGATTAGGTTAAGCTCATTCTTCGGATTTGTCAAATCATCCCAAATACAAAACCAACTTTCCATTAAGTTTATTGCCCAAATCCGTTGTAGTAGCTGTTAGCTGATGTTTTATTTACGTTTCAAAGGTTATGTTTTTGATGAAAGCTCCGTTTGTAAAATCATCACTTCTAATTATAACTTTAGCTTCAATTATATTAGGTTTCTTTTCTAATACAATAATGGATTGATGGAAAACATTTTCACAAACTGAATTTTGTTTTAGAGTTATAGCGAACTTATTTTTTAATTGATTACGTTCAACAATAAATTCGGTTTTATTTTCTTCTGCGTTAATATGAAGGTTGCCTAAAACAAAATTATCTGAATAGTTTATTGGTGAGAAATAGTTTTTTTGTTTTTGATCATTTTCAGCTTTTTTTATTTCCCGTAAAAAATCTTCTTCTAATAAAATTGTGTATTCTTCTGATTTTTTAATAAATATTTCAATATCTAAATCAATTGATTTGTTTGATTTATTAATCAATTTTAAATCAAGATAGTTTGCATTCCATTTATTCACTTCTTCACTAGAAGGTTTTCCAACAATGTGGA
>NZ_NRQV01000049.1:0-21853 GCF_004119505.1 Flavobacterium sp. YO64
AATCGTAGTAATTTTAGTATTTAGTATTTAGTATTTAGTATTTAGTATTTAGTATTTAGTATTTAGTATTTAGTATTTAGTATTTAGTATTTAGTATTTACTAAATAAAAACGGGAATACTAAAATTGTATTCCCGTTTTTTTATTCTTTGTCCCTTTGAACCTTTGCTCCTTAGAAGCTTAGAATCTTAGTCCCTCAGAACCTTAAAATCAAAATCCTCTTTGTTTTCTTCCTTTTTTACTTTCTGCAAAATTTCCAATTTTATAGGCTAGAGAAAACATTACATACCTTTTTAAAACTGTATTTTCTTCATCTCGAATCGAAGTTGGCGAAATGGTTCTTGTCGCGCTTTGATTCTGATTTAAAACATCATATACTTTTACTTTTGCATATAATTTTTTATCCAAAAATCCATAAGATAAACTTGTATTCCAAAGGAAAAAATCCTTTTTAAAATCGTCCGAAATATTTGAATTATATGTGTATCCAAAATCATTTCCGAAGATTAAATTGGCAGGCCAATACGATGTTGTCTGCATATTAATTCTATGAATTACGTTTGAAGTCGCATCTCTCGAATAATTTTCATAACGTGTTTCATTATAAGATAAACTATAAGATGGCGCAATTGAAAGCACTTCTCCATAATCATAAGAAGCATATACACTTGGAGTAATTACAACTGATTTTGCATAATACAAAACCGCATTTGTAAATCCTTTATCAAAATTATAATTACCGCTTAAACGCAAACCGTATCTGATTGTGTGGGCATCTTTTTTAATCTGCTGATTCCAGTTTCCTCCAAGCGAAGCTGAATAAGTTCCTGAAATGTTTACATAAGTTGTGTTTCTTTTTCCACTGTCATCATAAATCGAGGTAGAAACAACATCATTATTATAATAATCTCCTTTAAGAAATAGACTATAACCTGAACGCGTTCTAAAATCAAAATTCTTAAAATCGATACCTGCTGTATTTTTTTCAATCGGATTTAGATTTGGATTTCCTACAACGCTATTCAGTGGATTATTTAAATCAGCAACTGGCATTAATTGTGTTGCTGACGGAAGCGCATTAGAATAATCGTATTTAAAAGTTAAGTTTTTAGAACGATTAAATTTATATCGAAGCTGTGCTGTTCCATAAGGCAGCATATATCTTTTATTCAAATCTGTAGTTTGATTTAAGTAAAAAGAATGATTATCAAACTCTACAATTGATGTTCTCGAATTTACATTAAGTGTAAATTTACTTTTCTGCCAGGAAATACCAACTTTTGGTGTAATCGAGTTTTGCTTTGATGTTGTATAATTAGTCAGCGATAAATTTAAATCTGAATATTCTTGTGATGCATCGTCAAAATTAAATGTTTTTTGATCGTTCATTGAACTCTGCCAGTCAAAATTGGTTCCGAATCTTAATCTAAGTGAATCTGTAACTGGTTCTGTATATTCTACATCAAGAGAATACGCATCGCTTTTTGATTCATTTTTTGCATTCTGATTTCTTTCATCATTTGGCTTATTATCCTGATAAAAAATAGTCTCAGAAACGTTGATTCCGTTCGAATCATTTTTAGTGTTATTGTTATTAAAAACCACACTTAAATTTCGCGATTCCTTTTCAAAAGTTTTGTTGAAATTAATACTATTGGCGAAACTCGTATTAGAACTTTCTGTATGCGATGCAGCTGTGCTTTCGTTTAAAGCGTCGCCATTTTCATTCTCAGAAAAAGTCGAAGAAGAAGAATTGCTGTTTGATTGAGATAAATTCAATTTAGGAGCAAAAACAATCTGCATAGAAGGATTGATTTTGTATTCTAATTCAAAATTGGCTTTATTTCCTGTGTTTTCATTTTTAGTTTTAGAATCCGCTTCGGTCAAAATATTTCCTGTTGGCAAGAAACTAAGCTGATTCGATTTACTTTCGTTTTTGGTCACAGCATTGGTAAAATTATAACTGCTCATAAACTCCAAATTTTTTGTCCAGTCATCAGAATAATTAATTCCAGCCAAAGTAGACTGCGTAATTCCCTTTCCTCCGCTTCCAGAACCTTGACCGCCGCCTCTTGCATTTCGTCCGCCTCCCATATTATCAAATACCTCATCCATCGAGAATCCGGTTGAGTTGATATTGTTGGATGAAGCCAGTACACTTATTTTTTGTTTATTCTTAAAAAAGTTCATCATTAAACTGCTCTCGTAACGTTCGTCTGAACCGTATCCGCCAAGCACTTTTCCGAAATAACCTTTATTTTTTTTCTCGTCGATTGTAATATTTATACTCGAATAATCTGAAGTTGATTCTTGTTTTGCCAGTTCTTCTTTTTTGGTTTTAAAATCAGAAACCTGAACTTTTTTAATAATATCAGCCGGAAGATTTTTAATGGCAATAGCTCCATCTTTATCAAAAAATGCTTTTCCGTTGACTAAAACCTGATTGACTTCTCGCCCATTTACTGTAATTTTTCCAGTATTATCAACATCAAATCCTGGCAGCTGTTTCAATAAAGTTTCTACGTTTGCATCTGGACGCACTTTATAAGAACCAGCATTAAATTCTAATGTATCTTTTTTTATAGTAATTGGCGGTGCTTCACTTTTAACTATTACTTCATTTAAAACATTTGCATTTTCAAGCATATACAGCTTTCCGAAGTCTTTACTTTCTGTAAGTCCTTTTTGTTCTTCGTAATAGGTCTGATATCCCGTATAATTTACCTTTAAGAAAACCGGTTTGTCATACTTTTTAGTATTAATAATAAAATTTCCGTTTTTATCGGTCGTAGCATATTCTATAATTGTAGAATCTTTTACAGCTGTAAAATAAACCGTAGCGAGCTCAAGAGGAAGCTGTGAATTAATATCTACCACAGTTCCTTTAACAACAATATTATTTTGTGCATTTGCCGAATAAACAAAAGCTAAAAACAATAGAAATGAATAAATTTTGGTCATAAAATTGGGTTAGTTAGATCAGTAAGACTTAAATAATTGCAAAAGGTTTAATTGTTTATTTTACATTTATTTAAATGTAATTCCGATAAAAAATTGATACTGTTATAGTATAGACACAAAACATAAAAAAATCCCCTATTCAAGGGGACTTCTTTTTTTACTTTTCTCTAATATAAATATCAATCGGAACACCTGCAAAGTCCCAGTTGTCACGAATTTTATTCTCTAAGTATCTTTTATAAGGTTCTTTTACATATTGCGGCATATTGGCAAAAAATACAAACTGAGGAGTTTGGGTTGGCAATTGCATGCAATATTTAATTTTTACATATTTACCTTTTGTAGCCGGCGGCGGGTATGCTTCAATTACTTTCAACATGTATTCGTTGAATTTTGAAGTCGAAATTCTTTGTTTTCTATTTTCAAAAACTTGAACTGTAGCTTCTAATGCTTTTAGTAAACGTTGTTTTGTTAATGCCGAAACAAACAAAATTGGCACATCTGTAAATGGCATTAATTCTTTTTTGATTCTTTCTTCGTAATCACGGCTTGACATGGTGTCTTTTTCGACCAAATCCCATTTGTTTACTAAGATCACAACACCCTTACGGTTTTTCTCAGCAAGCCAAAAAATACTTTGATCCTGACCTTCAAAACCACGAGTTGCATCAATTACTAAAATACAAACGTCAGCATGCTCAATAGCTCTTACAGAACGCATTACAGAGTAAAACTCTAAATCTTCTTTAACTTTTGCTTTACGACGGATTCCCGCAGTATCAACTAAATTAAATTCAAAACCAAAACGGTCAAATTTTGTATCAATCGCATCACGAGTTGTACCAGCAATATCTGTTACAATATAACGATCTTGACCAATTAAGGCATTGATAAAACTTGATTTTCCTGCATTTGGACGTCCTACAACTGCAAAACGAGGTAATTCTTCAGTAACTTCAACTGGTTCTTTTTCTGGAAATGCGTCAATTAAAGCATCTAATAAATCTCCGGTTCCGCTTCCTGAGATACTTGCAAACGTAAAATAATCTCCTAAACCAAGATTATAGAACTCAATTGCATCTTTCTCACGCATTGCGTTATCTACTTTATTTACAGCCAACAAAACTGGTTTTGTTACTTTGCGCAACAATTTAGCAACCGTTTCATCCATTGGTGTAATTCCTTCTTCTACATCTACCACAAAAATAATAACATCGGCTTCGTCGATAGCAAGCTCTACTTGTTTACGGATTTCACCTTCAAATACGTCATCAGATCCGCGAACGTATCCACCCGTATCAATTACAGAAAACTCTTTTCCGTTCCACTCGCTTTTACCATAGTTTCTATCACGGGTAACCCCAGATACTGAATCTACAATAGCTTCTCTTCTTTGTATCAGCCTATTAAAAAGGGTCGATTTCCCTACATTAGGTCTTCCTACTATCGCAACAATGTTATTCATTTTTTTGAATTTTAGATTCCTGATTTACAATTTTAGATTTGTTTTTTGACTAAATCACAATAAATTATAAATCTCAAATGCTTTATTTAAATTTTTTGCAAAGGTAGTTAAAAAAAGTTGCTGAGATGCTACGTTTCTGAGTACCTAAGATTTTATATTTTTTTGTTTCAAGTTTCAAGTTAAGTTTTAACGTTCAACTCGAAACATTTTAAACTCTATTGATTATAACCAAATCGTTTCAACATATTAGCGTTGCTTCTCCAGTTTTTATTCACCTTTACATAAAGCTCAATGTGAATTTGCTTTCCGAAGAATTTCTCTAAATCAACACGAGCATCCATTCCTACTTTCTTTAGAGCGGCACCTTTATGCCCAATGATAATTCCTTTTTGAGTATCACGTTCTACCATAATTACTGAACGGATTCTGATAATATTAGCATCTTCATGAAATTCCTCTGTCACGATTTCAACCGCATATGGAATTTCTTTAGCGTAATTCAATAAGATTTTTTCACGAATAGTTTCGTTTACAAAAAAACGTTCCGGTTTATCTGTTAACTGATCTTTAGGATAATAAGCTGGTGATTCTGGCAATAATTCGATAATTCTGCCAAAAACTTCAGGTACATTAAAGTTCTGTAAAGCTGAGATTGGAAAAATTTCTGCATTTGGCACTTTTTCTTTCCAAAAAGCAACCTGCTCTTCTAATTGTTCCTGATTAGAATTGTCGATTTTATTCAACAATAACAAAACTGGGATTTTAGCATAAATAATTTTATTGAAAAAAGCTTCATCTTTTAAGTCTTGCTCTCCTATTTCGACCATATAGATTAAAATATCAGCATCTTCAAAAGCCGATTTTACGAAGTTCATCATCGACTCTTGCATTTCATACGCCGGTTTTATAATTCCGGGTGTATCAGAAAGTACCAATTGAAAATCTTCGCCATTTACAATTCCTAGAATTCTATGACGTGTTGTTTGTGCTTTTGATGTAATGATAGATAGTCTTTCACCAACAAAGGCATTCATTAGTGTTGATTTTCCAACGTTTGGATTCCCGATGATGTTTACAAAACCTGCTTTATGTGACATTTGCATAATATTTTAAGGTGCAAAGGTAGTCATATCAACTCAATACAGAAAATAAAACATTTTTTTAAGTTTTCGTTGGATTTCTAAAAAATCGGCGTATCTTTGCACCCGAAACATCGCGGGATAGAGCAGTAGGCAGCTCGTCGGGCTCATAACCCGAAGGTCACAGGTTCGAGTCCTGTTCCCGCTACTAAGTAAAGCTTCAGAGAAATCTGAAGCTTTTTTGTTTATCTTAGATTTACTTAAGTTTGATGCAGATTACGGATGCGAAGTCGGAGACATTCGTACAGCTTTTCATAAGGCACTCTTCAGAGAGCTGGCGCCTACGCCAGCAAAAAAAACAAATACGGTAATAGACTATGAAAAATGGTAAGATTGTAATTACAATGATGATATTGGGACTTATTTTCTCATTATATTTTTTCTCAGTAGATTCAAAATCACAAAAGGAATTAATTGAAATTAATACTGCAACTAGTGTCAAAATGAAAATAAAAGTTGCATACAATGAACGAGGAATTTATATTTTAAATGATAAGTTTTTTGTCCGTAGCGATACTTATATTTTAGGAAATGACTATTCGATATCTAAAGACAAGGCTATTTGGAGACCTACAAATAAAAAATACATACCTAGGATATCCGACATTTCTGCTCCTTTTGAAATTTATAAAAATAAAAATAGTGACACATTAACTCTTATAAAAGACAATAAAAAATTCATCCTATTACTTGAATAATATTCGAACCTAATTTAATATTATTTGATATTTATTTTATATAAATCATCCTGAAAATGGTTCGAAAATTGTCCCGTTAGGGCTACTAAGACAAAGCTTCAGAGAAATCTGGAGCTTTTTTTGTTTTCTACCTTTCTGATTCTCTTTGTGGGCACAGATTGCAAATCTGCGCTATCGTTGTCTACATATCGGAGCGATCAGGGTTAGTTCAAAATTCTCCTTCTTTACTGCCTTAAAAAAAAACTACAGGACTAACTCCTGCAGAATATCAAAAATCCTCCCTAAAATGAGTTCAATATTATAGAATTGAACTCCTATCTTATAAATTAAAACCTCGAAACAATCTGCATTCGGGATATTTGCACTTATTATTAATAATCTTAAAAAATGATAAAAGCATCGAAAGTTATAATACAAAGCATTTTCATCTTCTTTCTTCTCTCAGCTATTTAACCCTTTAATCAGGGAATTAAACTATAAATTACGACAATGAAATATTTAACCACTATTTTGTTTTTTACATTACTTGCCTGTAAAAGTGCTCATCAAACCAAGAAACAAAGTGTTGAAAATGCAATTACAAATAATGCTGTTCAGTTATTAGAAGACAAACGATTTCATTCTGTTTCCGTTGCAGTGCTTAAAGATGGAAAAAGCACAATAAAACATTTTGGTGAACTAACTATCGGAAAAGGAAATAAACCAAACGATTCTACACTATATGAACTGGCTTCTGTAACTAAAACTTTTACAGGATATATAGCTGCGAAAGCCGTACTTGACAAAAAAATAAATTTAGATGATGATATTAGAATCTACCTTGATGAACCTTATCCTAATCTTGAGTTTAAAGGTGAGCCTATAAAAATCAGACACCTCATCACCCATACAAGTGGATTTCCTAATTTCCCTATAAAAAGCGAAAATAAAAAAGCTTTTTTTGAAGGATTAAAACTAATCAAAATTGAAACAAAACCTGGAGAAGTATATTACTATTCAAACACAGCTCCGGAGTTGACAGCATATATACTTGAAAAAGTGTATCAAAAGCCTTTTGAGGAATTGGTAAGTGAATTTGTTTTGAAACCAAATAAAATGAACGAAACCAAGTTTGCACTAAATGAAAATGATAGAACAAAATTAGTAAAAGGTTACAACGATAAAAACGAGTTAATGCCTAACTTCACTAGGACTTTATGGGGTGGAATTTCGGGATTGCATTCTACGACTACGGATTTAGTGAAATATATGAAATTGCAACTAGACAAATCAAATCCTATTGTAAACGAATCTCATAAAAAATTATACAAAGAAGGTTCTGATTTTTGGGAAGGCTATCATTGGTACATCATAGAAAATGATGACGAATTAATTTATAGACATCACGGAGGTATATACGGAATGCAGAATTGGTTTGTGATCTATCCAAAACAAAATATAGGAATATCCATATTGACAAACACCAGCTTTAATGAAACAGGCGAAATTTTAGAAAAAGTAGTTGATAAATTGTATGATGATATAAATAAAAAATAAATAGCGCATAACAACTAAGTGCTAAATTCGAGTTTAGTTTCTGGATTGAACTTTAATGCAAAACTGAACATTTTCGCTTCAATGTCCACCAGTTAGCCAAGCTGCAAACCGCTTGGATTTAAATCAAGTCAATTTATATTATTTTTTTAATTATTAATTTTAAGATGTTAATGCAAAAATCGCATAATAACCTCAATAAACTAGTTAGATAATTGACCGCTCCTGTTACTAAGACAAAGCTTCAGAGAAATCTGGAGCCTTTTTTTGTTTATACCTTGATTCTCTTTGCGGGCGCGAAATCACGAGACATTCGGACAGCTTTCCCCAAGAAATCTTCGAAGAGCGGGGTTACAAGCCAGACGCCAAATGAATATAAAACCACAAGCAAATAGGTACCAATTTATACAGTTTTGAGCTTTTGAGACCTTTTCTAATTTTTCTTATATGAATTTTGGATTTAAATAATTCAAAGCACTTTTTATGAAAAAAAACTTTTTACTACTGATCATTTTATTTGCCTTTTATTCTGCCAATGCTCAAAATGGAACTGATCTTTATCAGAAAAATAATGAAATTAAATTAAATGCTCTTGCTCCTTTATGGCAATCTTTTCAGGTTGGTTATGAAAGACATTTAAATCATAATTCGTCATTAGGAATTTCTTTTTATTATGTGTTTGACAATAAAAAGAATGAAAAGGATTTAAATTATTCAATATCTCCGTATTACAGAAGATATTTTGGTAAAAAATACGCATCAGGCTGGTTTGTTGAAGGATTTGGAATGCTGGCTTCAACAGATGGCAAAAAAATATACGCTTCAGAAGATCATTCTATATATACTGAAAATCCCGACGTTATTAATTTTGCTCTCGGTGCCGGCGGAGGCTGGAAATGGGTCAGTAAAAGCGGATTTCTTTTTGAAGCAAATATTGGTTATGGTGGTATATTAATCAATGCAGATAAAACAGATCATACTATTGTTGCAAAATTTGGGCTTAGTGCTGGATATAGATTTTAATAAAACTTATGATTCAATCTAAAAAAACGTCAAATTCTTACGACAACTTTATTAAAATCATCCATAAACTGGTTAGATATTTGAATGCTTCCCACTACTAAGACAAAGCTTCAGAGAAATTCTGAGGCTTTTTTTATATCTGACGTTTTTTATTGCGGACCAATAGTAAATACAATACGAGCAGTGTAGTTATCAACCGGAGTTGTAACAGACACTCCGCGTACTCGAAGGTTTAAACCAATATTAGTTACTTCTGCTAATGATAAAACAGCAACTACTCTAAATAACTCTGTATCATTTGTAAGAACCTCCTGATAGGGCGTCGCTTGATTTGGAGTCATACTACAAAGCACACATAATCCTGATCCGTTATTTAGTTTTCTTACATCAATTTTCAGAGCATTATTCCAGGTAGGATTGGGTTCATATCGTACTGAAATCTTACCTGTACCTAAAAGAAGCGGCACTGTCAAATTTAAACTCATTTGAGTAGAGGTACTTTCATAGGTTCCTGCATAATCAGATCCTGCTTCTATAATGGTTGGAACAACAGGACTCCAATCTGTACCTACTACTGTAATCGTTTGAGATTTAGCGGCTATACACACCAATAAAGTGCCCACTAAAAGCAATAACCTTAAAGATACATTTATTCGATTTTTTATACAGGAATGTTTCGCCATCTTTTTAGTTACTAATAGTATAGGTTATCGTAATTATTTTACTAGTTGTTTGTACCAATTTCTTATAATCATCAACTTCTAAAGAAATATTCAGCAAATGTCCGTTATTAATACCATTTCCCGTATAAGCACCGCCAATACCCGTTATAATTGTAGTAGGCGAAGTGGTTAGTGTAACTTTACCGGCGGAAGTTCCAAGAGTACCTCCGCCACTACCAGTAGCAGCTGCAGCTTGAAGTTTTACAAATAGTCCCGCAAAGGACTGATCAATTTGAGCACTAATAAATCTTGAAGGCGTTGTTGTTCTTTTAGCAGAAGTATAGTTTAACCATTTTGTGGTATTAACAGCAGGAATCGTCAGCGGACGACCTGCTTCTGTTGGAGCCAAAAAGTTAAAAGAAATAGCAGTCATACTTGGTTCAACATCGAGTAATGCAACTTCCGAAAGATTTATATTAATATTACGGCTTCCAGATGTTTGCGCTGAAAGAAAAAAAGTACCACAAAAAAACAGTAATACCGCAAAAACAAATTGAATTGAATTAAAAATCATTTTTTATCTTTTGAAGTGTTAAAACCTACTTTCATTGGTTTTTGCAAATATTTTATTTCTTTCTCTGTTTTACTTATCTTAATCTGAACTTGTTTTTCTTCATTAGGGTTAAGTGTTAAATTTATTTCATCAGTAAGAATTTTATATTTGCTGTCTAATGCGTTGCGATATACCTTTAACTTCCAATCTCCTGGTCTTAGGTATGTAAAATCAAAAGGCTTGGTTATTTTACATATTTTTCTAAAAACCTGATTATCTGATATTATTTCAACAATTATACTTTGTTCTTTGTCGACAATATCTTTGTCATCGAGTATTATAGTTCCTTTAATATTTGAGGCTTTTGTAATACCAAAATCGAGATAATTTCCTCCTTCTGCTATTGTGACTTTAGCAGGAATATCAATATCTGTAATATCTTTTACCCCCAATGTTCCTTGTTCTATCTCAAGAAAATAAGTATCTGGTTTTACATTTTTAAACAAAAATAACCTCGTTCATCAGTAATAGCTGAGTAAGGCCCCAAATGAAGTTTTACACCTTGTATTTGTGCACTCTCTAAAGTAGTGATATTTCCTTCAAAAAAACCATACTCTTTGACTTTTTTAATAGGCGCATAAATATCCAGTGCATACCGTACAGAAAATGAAAAATCTTTATTCTCTAGTTGCTTTTGTGCTAAAGCATATCGAGAAAGTATGTTTATTTGCTGTCTTGGTGATATTCTGTAATTTAATGCCAGTTCCAGGAGATTTCTATCTCTATAGTATTCCTCAAGATAATATGTATTTTGATAGAATAAACTCAGATACCATCGATCATCAATAGTCGCATTTATACGTCCTCCATATAAAAACAGCTTCTCATCCTTTGCTGCATATCGACTCACAGTAGAATAACTGCCATAAAGGCTTATAGAATTTCGCTTGTAATTATAGCTGACGTTTGCAGTTTGTATTGATGTTTTACCCGTTGAATTAATCAAAAAATTGGTTGTTTCTGCGAAAAACATTTGAAAATTGACCGAAAACTTATAAATATCTTGAGTTAATTCGATACGATTAAATCTTTCTTTATAAAAAAACTGTTTATGCTCCATTCTGTCTTCATATTCCTGCGTTCCGCTAAACAAAGAAACCGCACCACTTTTTAAATAGTTATAACGTATTCCTACTTGGAAAGCTTCTCTAAATGGAGCCGCACCATAGAGTGTATCTCTTTCAAAATTTCTCGCATCCTTTTGATAATTAGCAGAAAGGTTCAGTTTGGGTAAAATCCGATAATTAACGTTGGAAGTAAAAAATTGCGTATCTGTATAATAACCAGAAAAATGAGGAGATGCATATATATAACTCGCACTAACATTTAAATCATTAAAATAAGTCTGAGCTTGCAGCTGCCATGCAGTTCCTTGTGTTTTTTCATTATTACTTACAGCATATTCTCCTTGTATACCAATTTTATCAAAAATATTTGTCTCACCAGAAACATAATGCAAATGATCCTCCTGATCAATATCTTTTCGTTTCAGTAAATATCCGTAGCGTATATTATTTTTGGCATTAAAGTTCACTTTAGCATAAACATTAATCTCTTCTTTAATATCTTTAAAAAAACGTGGTTTATTGTAAAAACCACCTACCTCTAATTTCTTGTATTTTTGTCTTAGTTCTACACCTCTTCCATACCTCGAAAACTCGGTCAAAAATGACGAATAAAAGATCTTATCTCCTAAATGAGCATAAAAATTATTGGATTTATAATTAATAAAATATTCTTCATACTGAGAAAAGACAGTTAATCCGAAACGATCTGGACCGATTGCCCTAAATTCAAGAAATTTTGTATTCTCTTCATTTAAAGCTCCTCTTCCATAAATTTCTCCCTGAAAACCAGAGTCATAGTCATTTCGCTGCTGCGTCCCAATATACGTTGCTGCAACTCTAATAGGAAAACGAAGCCAGACATCTTCATTTACCGGAAAAGCGGGAATAACATTTGTAATCTGCGAGGCAAAAACAGATTGCGTAGTGTCGCTTTTTATAGAAGCTGTAAGTTTAATTAAGTTTTGTGACGGTTTGGGTTGTTTAAGATCAGTAGATTGATATGCGTTTATTGTTGCCGCCATCCCAGGTAATAACAAAATAGGATTATCTCCTTTTACAAAAGTTGCTGCAGAAGTCTCGATAAAGATATTTTCTTCAACGTTTCCCTCATTTTTTAGAATAAAAAAGCTATGAATAGTATCTCCAGCTTTTACATAGCTTGGCGTAGAAATAACATCTAATGTTATCCGCTGTACTTGACTTACGATTAACGCAAAATCTTGAGAATACAAAATAGCATTTGTTGTATCATTAATAATTAAATGCATGCTGTCTTTACCTTTTGATGCATTAATTGGTACTTGAATAGCAGCTAAATATATTTTAGTTTCATTTGCAGCTAAATCAAGTTCATAAGGAGCCGCAGCTAAAATCCAGCCTTTTGGAAGCGTGACTTTTGGAGTAACCAAAATATCTTTTGAAAATGGATTAGTAATCTTAAAAACCAATGTTTGTACTTTTCCCGGAGTAAGAAACTCATTCTGGTTTACTAAATTAACCGCAAGGTTTTGCGCCTGAAAAAAATAAGGAATAATGAATAATAATATAATTATTATTTTATTCATTTGGTATATTTAGTTCAACATTTATTCCAAAAACATGATCATCACTACTACTCGCGAGTATCGAAGCATTATATTTTCCAGCGGGAACTGAACTTAAATCTATAGTAAACAGCTTGGAATTGTTAGGCAATAAACTCATTATATCGCTCTTGAATTTTCCTTTATTACTACCGTCTTTACTGTCAAATATCTCGATGGAGGCTTCAACAAGATGAAATACTTCTCCATTATTTGAAATTGAAAGTTCTAAAATATTCTTTCCGGTAATTTTCTTTAAATCAATAGCATCAAAAGTCATTAAAGCATTTGCTGGTTTTTCATTTGTGGTAATGATCTGAATGCTATAACGAATTAGTGTTCGCAGTTGAATACCATTTTTGACATTATTGGGCACAATATCATCAACAGGTTCGACCATTACAACGCTCCAAAAACTGCCGCCAGGAGTGTTTTCTGGAATAATGATTTCATAAGATACACTTGCCTTACCTTTACCTTCTATTTTTAATAAATCAGTATTTAATTTAATCCATTTTAAATTACTCCTCTTATTTTTTCCATAATCTTCATAAAATGAAGTACCTGTCGCATTATAGCTGTAGTCTTGCTGATAAAGCCTTACATTTTGAGGAGCATTGGAAGTGTTTTCAATTGTGATAATTCCTTTTTGCAGTGTTCCTTCTTTTAGTCTGTAATTATGCGTCAAACCATTGGTAATAACAATACTTGCGAATAAATTAGTATGCGCAAAGAAAACTGCAATAAAAAAGAGTGCTTTTTTTAAAGTCATTATAGTAGGTATTTAAGATATTCTGGTAGTTTGGGGGAAACAAAAAAAGTGCCTCTGATTTTAAGTAAGCGACACTATTTTTGTTCAAAGATCTTGTAAAAAATACTGCTTTTAGTTTTCAGCAATAGTATAAGTAACTGTTACCGAAGGCGTAGAGGCAAATAAACCTGTGTAATTATTAGCATGTAATGAATAAGTCAAATTGTGTCCGTTTGAAGCACCATCTCCAGTATATGAAGCTCCAATTGCTGATACAATTTGCTGGTCAGCAGCAGTAAGAGTAATTGCACTGCCGGCAATAGTTCCCAGTGTTCCTCCTCCATTTGATCCAGTAGCTGTAGCTGCCTGAACTCTTACATCTAATCCGGGTACAACTGCATCCATTTTGACAGATACTTTAGCCGTTTTTGCACTTGCTGTTGGAATGTAAGAATAATTGAGCCACAAACTAGCATTGTTAGCAGGAGCTACAATAGGCAGACCTGCCTCTACGGGAGCAGTAAAAGCCATCGTAATATTTTTTGATAACGCTGGTTCAATATCCACAATGGCGACTGTGGGAATTGTAATTCCTACTGTGTGAAAATCTGTTCTAGTGTCTTGAGCATGGGCTTTGCCAAAAACAACCATAAAAAATACAACCGATAAAATGTTAAATTTTTTCATACGAAATGTTTTATATTTTATATAAATTTATAAAATTTTCAAACATATACCAATAAAATCTTACAGTTTTAGTACATTTTTTTACTTAACGATCTTCAACTTCCAATTTTATGTGTATTAGCCGTAATAATGATTAACAATACCATTACTACAAATTTAAAAAAACATCATTGCCCCTTTTACAAAATCTGTTAAGTGAATCTATATCGATTACAAGTCATAAAAAAACATTTTGCTGTATCTATTTTAATAGAAAAGATTAAGCTGGCAATAGTATAAAGCATTGCTGAAAGCAAAAAATATCATTACTCTATTTTGTAAGATCTAGAGAAAAATTTACGACCCGAAAGTAACGGATTTGCTTATCTTGTTCTAAATTAATTTTACACAAGAAGTAAAAATATGGAACGATAATTCTGCTCAAATTGAATATACCATCTAATAAAGAAGCTTCTATGAGATACTTTTTTATCTTTGAAATTAAGACTTTTTAGTCTGGACTTTGTTTTTAATAACATTCATTTTGGAACAGAAAACAGAACAAGGAAGAAATGTAAAAAAGACTCCGAGAAATCTGAAGTTTTTTTGTTTTTACAGCTTTTCAAATTGAAATTAAAAAAATATAAAAACTAGATATGCAGATTGACACGAAATGCTAACAATTAAGATTTTGGTGATTTTTTAATTATTTTTTTCCATATAAGAACAAAAATTAATGAAGTTACTGCCAAGATAAAAAACATATTACTAAAGGTAAATTCCGATGTAACAGTTGTAAAAATATAATCGGTATGCTGTTCAGGAATAAATCCTCCTTTAGTTTTCGAAAAATCTTGCTGAGATGTGTCATAACCTTTTCTGCTAAAATACTGAAGACCAAAATAACACAATAGAAAGATTGAAATTAGAGTTATAACGAAATAAAGAATTGTTTTGTTTCTCATAAATTTAAATAAAGATTAATCGACTCTATTTTTATTTTTCTTTGTATCATAATTATCAATAAAAGCTGAAAGTTCAAATAATGGTGTTAATTGATTTAAGTCTTCTTTCCTTGTTGGCATATTATGAAAATCATAATTATCTACTTGTGTCATAAATTTGTATTCCCCAACCAAATTATCTAACAATACCGAGCCGCCATAAAATATTTCGTTATAATTTTCTTTATTAATTCCGGGAGAATATATTATCAATTGTAAGCTATCATTCTCAACTATTGGAAAAAATTTCATTTTAGAAGGCTCCAATTTCAACTGATCCGACAAGTAAATAATCTCCGTTGCTAACTTCTTATCTTTCTTTTGTCTAAAAGCTATAAATTTCCAGCCTTTAATTTTTGGAGATTTTTCTACCATTTTCTGCACGGTTGGTATTAATTGCTTTACACCATCTGCAGAAATGGTTAAAGATTTAATTCCATTTTTTATTGACTTCACTTCAAATGCGAGTCCACCTTCAATTGTGCTTGCATGGTTTAAAATTTCTTTTAAGACTTCATCATTATTTGTTACTTTACTAAATCTTTTTTCATTTGCCACAAACCAATTCCAAAACAACCTGATCTGTTTATCCTTTAATTCTGCTGTATTTTCCTGTTCTATTTTTTTGTTACAACCGGCAATTGATATAAATAAGATCAAGTATATTAGTATGTTTTTCATTTTATATCACAACATTTTTATAGTAAAACAAATATAAAAATACTAATAGACATGTAAACAAAAAATTGAATCTACAATATCTAATGAAGCTCCAACCACTTTTTTTATGATAGCTTTTTATAATAACTAATTGGATGAGCGGCGGTTCTTTTTATTTACTTTTTGCGATTCTAAACCCAAAACCGTCATTTCTTGTGTCTTTTGGAGATTGGTATCTCACTTCGGGCATATGAATTCCATATTCTAATGGTTTTCCATCTGTACTTTGGGTTTCGTAAAACCAGCTAACGCCTTTCGAAATTTTATATTTTCCTTCTCCTTCTATTGGTCCTTGAGGATTCTGTTTGCTTACCAAGCTATCCTTTTCAGGATTATACCAATCAGAAACCCATTCACCAACATTTCCAGTCATATCATGAATTCCTAATTCATTAGGTTTAAGAAGTCCAACTTTATGAAAAATGCTGTCTGAGTTTTCTTTTACCCAACCAATCTCGATTGGATTATTGCTGCCGCTATATTTGTAGTTTTTAGTTTTCTTTCCTCCTTTGGCAGCATATTCCCACTCTGCTTCTGTTGGCAATCTTCCTCCTGCCCATTTTGCATAGTCATTTGCTTCATCCCAAGTTGCAAGCATTGGATTATTATCTATCCATTTATAATATACCTTTTTTCCGTAGGCATTTTCAATAGGTGCGTCAGGCATTTTTCTACCTGTTTTTTTACAAAACTCTTTAAACTGCTTAACCGTTATTTCATATTTACTTATGTAAAAGTTATCAAGTTCAACCATTCGGTGTGGACTTGTAAAACCATTTATTGTGTCACCTTTGGGAGTAATGATAATTTGGTTTTTGCCTTGCTCAAAAGTCCCTCCTTCTACAAGAATCCAGTCAATATTGTCTTCTTTACAGGAAGTGATTGCAAAAAATCCAAGAAAAATTATAACTATTTGTGTTTTCATACTATCTGTTTAAAATTACTTCCAAAATGTGTAGAAAAATGCTAGTGCTAACTGATAGAAACTGCCGTTAGAAGTTCGGGCCTTTTCTACTTTCTTATTCATTCTTTATTAAATTATCTTTTACTTTAGCATAAATATCAAGACTTATAAACTTGTCATTTTTAATTTCGCAGTCTTTCATAGTTCCTTCGTATTGAAAATCAAGTTTAGCCATTGCGTTTTTACAATTCGTATTTTCCGACTCAACAAACCCTTCAATTCTGTTAAGGTCTAAATTTTCAAATCCATAATTACAAATTAAGGGCATTGCTTCTTTCATAATTCCATGCCCCCAAAAATTTGGAATTAACCAAAAACCGATTTCTGCTTTTTTATGTTCTTTACTTACATTATTTAATCCACCCGCACCGTAGAATGTTTTGTTATCAGTCGAACAAATAGCAAACCAAATTCCCGTTTCATTTTTTTCTAGGTCAGCAAAAAAAAGCATTTGCTCTTTAGTTGCTTCCAATGTTTGAAAACTCACTCCATAATATTTAATAACTTCCGGATGTGAAAGTCCTTTGAAAACATTTTCAAGATCACTATCTGCAAATTGCCGCAGTAAAAATCTTTCTGTTTTTATAGTTGGAAATTCTTTCTTCATGATTTTTTGTATCTTTCTGATTATCTGTTTTAGTCTTCAAATACTGAACGCTAACTTATCTATATGTAAGACAAAACCATAAATATCCATCCAAATGTGGATAGACATATATAATAAATTTCACACATCTTTGACTTTCAAATATATAATTTTTTCTATACAAACTATCAAAAGGATTTTCAGTTTGATTGCTATTTATTGACACTTATAGAACTGGTTGTGAAAGCAAAAAGAAGAGAAAAATTTAAGATGTGCATTCTAAAATATTGTAATAATCAAAGATAATTTGGTTAGTCATTTGAATACTTCCTACTAATAATAAAAAAGCTTCAAATTTCTCTGAAGCTTTTCTTGTTTTTAAATGAATGTCAGCGTGAGCAAAACGCTACCAAATCGTTATTCTATCTTTCTCTGGTAAAAACATTTTATCACCAGGTTTTAAATTAAATGCATTGTAAAAAGGTGTCGTATTCATTAAAGGACCGTTAACACGCCAATTTGGCGGCGAATGCGGATTATTGTTGATCCATAAACGCAAGAACTCGTCTTTCATTTTTACTCTCCATATTTTGGCTATAGAAATAAAGAAGCGTTGGTCTGGAGTAAAGCCGTCGATTTTTTCATTCCCTTTTCCTTGTTCTGTCATTTTAAAAGCATCATAGGCAACTGCTATTCCAGCAATATCTGCCGTATTTTCGCCAACTGTCATTGCGCCGTTAATATGTAAATCCCCCAAAACAGTATAGGTACTGTACAGATTGATAACCTGTTGTATTCTAGATTTAAACTGCGCGTAATCCTCTTTTGTCCACCAGTTTTTCAGGTTTCCATCCTTGTCATATTGCGCACCTTGATCATCAAAAGTATGGGTTATTTCGTGGCCAATAACCATTCCGATACCTCCATAATTAAGCGCATCATCTGCATTATTATCAAAATATGGGGCTTGTAAAATCCCTGCAGGAAAAACAATTTCATTTGCAGTAGGATTATTATATGCCGTAACTGTTGGAGTTGTAGTATACCATTCTGATTTATCAACTGGTTTGCCCAATTTTGCCAATTGAAACTGATATGCAGCCGCAGCTGCCGAAACCATATTTTCAAAATAGGTGTTTCTAGCTATGTGTACATTGCTATAGTCTCTCCATTTATCTGGATATCCTATTTTCTTAGTAATGGCAAATAATTTTTCTTTGGCTTTTTGTTTCGTAATAGGACTCATCCATTCTAATTTGTCAATTCTTTTGCCGTATGCTTTTTGTAAATTATTCACGAGAATTAACATGCGTTTTTTAGCATCTTCTGGAAAATATTTCTTTACATACAATTCTCCCAGCGCATCGCCTAAGTAATTATCAACAACATTAGCCATTTTTTCTCCGCGTGATTTTTGAACAGCTTGACCAGAAAGCACTTTGGTGTACTCAAATGAGGCATCTACAAAGGGTTTACTTAAATCATCTGCATATCTTTCTATAGCATTTGCTTTCAAGTAAATTTTCCAATTATTAATAGGAATGGTTTTTAAGAGCTTATTTAGAGCGTCATAATAGGCTGGCTGACTTACATTAATAAAATCGGTTTTAGCTCCTAAATTATTTAAAAAAGTATTCCAATCTATGTTCGGATGTCTTTTTACAAGATCTGTTACAGCCGTTTTATTATAATTTGCCTGCACATCTCGAAGTTCAACTTTTGTTTTATGCGAACCAGCAATTTGTTTGTCTATATCGTAAACTAAATCAGCATTCTTTTTAGCCTCTTCGGCACTGCTGCCTGTTTGTTGAAATAATGCAGTAAGGTATTTTTTGTATGATTCCTGTATTGCAGCAGTCGATGAATCTGATTTGAAATAATAATCCCTGTCAGGCAAGCCAATCCCAGTTTGATAAAGTTGAGCAATGTTCATGCTGCTATTTTTATCATCAGGTGACACTCCAAAAGCTATAATAGAAGAATTGCCTGCTTTTTCTTCATTAGCTACAAATTTCATTAACGACGGTAAATCACTAATGGCTTCAATTTTAGCAAGCAAGGGGTTAATTGGTGTATAACCACGTTTATCAATGGTTACAGTATCCATACCTGATGCATAAAAATCGCCTACTTTTTGCGCTATACTTCCTGCTGAATTCTCACTTTTAGAAATACTGTCTAATATTCGCTGCAAACGCATTCGCTGTGGGAAATTCATAAACATATAGGCGCCTACTCCAGCTTGAGATGGCGGTATTGATACAGAATCGTACCATTTGCCATTTACATATTTAAAAAAGTCATTACCAGGTGTCAATGTAGAGTCTATTCCAGTGATGGCAACATTTTTTTTCTCCTGATGTTTTGAACACGCTGTAAAAGCTAAGAATGCAATAAAGAGCACTAAGGATTTTTTCATAAGCTAGATGGTTTCTATTAAAATAAACACAAAAACGTTTAAAAAAAGTTGTTTTAAAATGGATATGCCTGGCATAGTTAATTTTAGCAGAACAATATACGAATTCAGTTTTTAATTCTAAAGTTTTTTATCAAATCCAAAGTAAAGACAAATGCCGCAGACTCTTGCATGAGAACTTTTTACAAACAAAAACTAAATACTTATTAATCAAAACACTACAATCCTATCCTATTTATTTTCATTGCTTTTCATTAAATCTCTTTGCATCATTTTTCTTTTATTGTAATGCAATTTTATCTTACTTTTATCACAAGAATGCCACTAAAAAAATAAAGTAAAAAATGATTGCCAACAGCGAATATTAAACTCCAAAAATTAACCCCTAAACCTTAACCTATAGCTAATGTACTACATGAATAACAAAAATCTGATCCCCTTTTTTATACTATTATTTTTCTTGTCCTGTAAAATTCAGGCGCAAGGACTTGATAAGAACACGAAGGATAGTTTAATGATCTACAATAAAATGCTTTCAGAAAAACAGATGCATGAGGATCTTAAACTACTTCTTGCTATAAATGAAAAAGCAAATTCTGGCTTATATCAATACCGTTCTAAAAAACAAATAGACAGCATTTACAATGCAGCTATTAAAAACATTAAAAACCCCATGAGCGTTACTGAGTTTTACAAAATAATGCTTCATCTGGCAGATTATGAAGGAAGTGTACATAACTATACTATCCCTGATCTGAATTTAATAAATTTTTTAAATCGGCAGAAATCATTTTTCCCTTATCCTCTTATCTATATTAACGGACAAATTATTTTCGATGGTCAATCAGCAGACATACCTGCTGGTTCGAGGATAAGAAGCATAAACGGGATAAATGACACACAATTGATGCGCTCTTTTTATAAATATTATACGGCGGATGGTCATAATATAACAGAAAAGTTATCGGCAAGCGTAAATAAATCGTTTGGGATAAACTATCTGCTGGAATATGGTCTTTGCAATGAATTCATTATAGAATACAATGCACCAAAATCTGAGTCTCTTGAAAAAAAGGTACTTTCTGCAGTAACACTGAAGCAAAGAGAAACAAACATTAAAAATAGATTTAGTGCTCCTGTTACTGATTTGATAGATTACAAAAAGCAAGCTCCTTATAGCTTTAGCATGCTTAATCCCGCTGCAGGTTTATTAAACCTAAGATGGTTTGGCATGGCATACGGATCTGATGATCCTAAGTTTCAAACGTATGTTCAATTTTTGGACAGCGTTTTTACAAAACTGGACAAAAACAAAGTTGCTAATCTGATAATTGATGTTAGAAATAATCCAGGCGGAAGTGATCCTAACTTTGAACAACCTGTAATGTACCTTACAGATAAGCCATTCAAAGAAAATGTAGAGGCGACCATAATCTTTGACCCCAACTTTTTGCCTTTCGAGAAATATTTCTGGGGCGTTTCGACATCAGAACGCATGGATAGTATTACCAAAAAAATGGGAAAAGAATACTTAAAAGATGTGTATCCGGTTTTCAAAAACAATATAAGTGTGCAAAACCAAAAATACAATCCAGTTTATTATCCCAAATCACCAAGATTTAAAGGCAAAATTTATCTTTTGATTAATGAAAATGTGGCATCGGCAGCTTCACATTTTGCTTCTCTGGTAAAAGCATATGTTGAAAATGTTACCATAGTTGGTGTAGAAACCGTAGGCGGTTACTATCGTCACAACGGACATTCGCCACTAGTCTATGAACTTCCCAATTCAAAGATAAAAACACAATTTTCAATTGTAAATCTGGTTCAGGATGCCCCAAAGAAGGATAACCAGCCAGAAGGTCACGGCATTATGCCTGATCATGAAGTATGGCCTTCTCTAGATGACTTTTTTCAACATAAGGATTCGCAAATGGAATTTACGCTTAAACTTATAGAAATTAAATAATTTGTTTTTTATACTTAAAAAAAACAACAAAAAA
>NZ_NRQV01000050.1:0-21213 GCF_004119505.1 Flavobacterium sp. YO64
TTTTTTATTGGGAATAATCAGATACTTAAATTTCAAAATTAGAAGAATATTTATATCCTAAAAAATGAAATTCCTCTAATGATTATCTTAATTTTCCAACAAATATTACACTACCGCCAAGCGCTTCAGAAACTGCTTCAAAATCAGCAGCTCCTTTTTGTTTTAAAAGGCTGAATTTACCATCAGGAGCAGTAATATTACCATAATATTCTACACCATCAATTGTACCTACAGTATAAACGGTACCATATTTTTCAAAAGAAGTAAAAGGCTCAACTTTTAATGTTTTTAAATCTACAAGTGCAAACTTTGTTGGAGCATTATACCAGTCAGCAGGCTTTGCTGGTGGAGTAAATGTATTGTCCAGATACTGTGCAAGGGCTTTATCTCCGTGAACATAAGTTACTACATTTACTGAATGTGCATTTAAAGGAGCTTTTAAGTCTACAAAAAAGTTAGGATCAAATGTTCCGTTAGGATTTACTTTTAACAATGCACCAGCTGGAGGAGCACCTTTTACAGTGCTGTAATCTAATGAAAGTGATGTAGCACGCGAAGGTCTGTAGTACAAAGTACCATCATTTCCTTTAGCAAACGTATCATATCCCATTGACATACGTGTGTCCTTAACATAAGTAACCGCTTTTGATGCGATATCAAAAACTGCAATTTGAGCGTATTGTGGAAACTTATTAAAATCAGTAGGAGTTGCGGCCACTGGTAAAATGATTTTTTTTGCAGAAGTAACATAGCTCATGTAAGTAGATGTTTTAACAGCAGCATCGTTACTTAGTGGTAATGGAGTAACAGCTATAGTTTCTGTTATACTCATTGTTGTTGGATTGAACTTGATAATTTTTCCATCATTTAAAGCAAAAAAGTAAGCTTCTGTTTCAGATACAAAAGCGGGAGGTCCAAAAGTACCGCTGACACCTGTGCCTGTAAGACTTAAAGCATCTGAGGCAGAGATTTTCATATCATTACTTACATTGTATTTAGTTAAAGTTGAAGCCGTACCATTCCAAACATATGGATGTTCACCATAAGAGTAAATTGTAGCACCCGGACCAATCTCTGTCATTGTTTTATAATCAAGAGTTGAAGGAAATTTATCGTATGCTCCTAAATAAAAAACCCTGCCTCCAGGAGTATTTACACGAACTGATGCAATAACAGCAGGGTTGTTACCTTGACCTTCATCTTTTTTAGATTCATCTGAGCTGCATGATGTTAATGCAAATATCAAAGACATTAGTGCTAATGCAGCATGTTTTATAAAAAATCGATTTGTTTTCATACTTGTTGCTTATATATTTAATTAAAATTGAGTTACTAATTTGATATTAAATGATCTTCCCGGTTTTTGCACACCAAAAAAATCATAGTTTTTTTCATTACTTAAATTTTGTATTTCAGCTGTTACGGCATATTTAAGTCCATTTAAGCTATTATGGTAGGTTGTTCCAAAATCAAAAATTTGCTGACTTGGGATAACAAATGGATTTGTTGAAGCGCTTTCCCAGCTTCTAAAAAACTCATATACATATCGCGCATCAAGAAAAAGAGATAATTTATCTGATTTGCCAATGATGTTGTTAAAAGAATAATTTGCGCCTCCGTTAGCAAAAAAATAAGGTTGATTAGGTACTCTGTCTCCTTTATAAGCTGCAAATATTCCTTCGTTTGAGTCATTATAAAAGTGCTGGTACGTACTGTTTGCATGAAACGAAAGGTTCCCGTCCTTAGAAGTCCAGCTGCCCGAAACTTCAATTCCTTTAGAAGTAGCCGCAAATACATTCTGATAAATATTATTACGATCTATACTTGGAACAAATAGAATTTGATTATCTATCTTTCTTAAAAAAACATTGGTTTGAACTTGCCAGCTGCTCGTTTCGTAGTTTGCTTTAGACTTGAAAAAAAGTTCGAAATTGGCGTTATGACTGCGTTCAGGTTTTAAATTCATATTGCCTTGTATAAATTGACCGTCTCCAAACAATTCATCTGTCTGAGGCAGACGGGTAGCGTATTCATACGTTAGTCTGGTAGAAAATTGTTCATTAAATTTAAAACGAAATCCATTTCCAAGACCAAAATAGTTTGCATTTCTGTTCTCTTTTATTACCGAATTATTAGAAGGTATTTTCTCTTCCGAATTAACTTGCTGCAGGTAATTTTTAACAAACAAAAGATTCTCCAATTTTTCATCAAAAGCATTTATTTTAAAATCTGCACCATTGATCCATGTAAACAGTTCTCTTACAGCACTGGCAGGATCATAACCATTAATAAGTCTGTCGTCTCCAGTTTGTTTCGAATAGGTTGGTGCCGAAGTAAAACTTACAGCATATTTATTATTAATTTTCCAAGAAGCTTTCAGACGTGAAAAAACATCATTATTCCAAGTATAAGTATCACTTGGACCAGTAGATTCTGAAATTTCTCCGCTCACATTTCCTGCAGAACCTTCAATACGCTCGCCATACCAATTGTAAACAAAATCAGATACATCTGTAAATTGACGTTCCCTGTAATTATATCCTGAAATAACATCGAGCTTAAAATTTTCACTAAAGTCATTTCGATACGTAAGGACAGATCCAGCTGATTTTCTATAAGTCATAACTTCTCCGTAGGGAACTCCAACCATTAATTGATTATGCTGAATTTCTTTAGTGTAATCTGTATAAAATCCTTCAATACTCAATTCTTTTGCCCAGATTCTGTCTTTTACACCTGTTATTAACTGCATTCCAAAGCCTTTGTAGGCATCATGAAATCTCGGTACCGTCACTTTTTTAATCTTACCAGCATTATCTGCTACATCAACATCTACTTTATAGTTGTTTTCAGAGGCGTCGTAAAATCCGCTTCCTTTTATAAAAAAGCCAGTCTTTTTATTGTAATTAGTAAGTATTAGTGATGTTCTGTAAGTTCCAAAAGATCCTGCCTGAGCTGAAAAAGATCCGCTGAAACCAGGTTTTATTTTTGGCGTAATTAAATTGACAGCACCACCAAGAGCATCTGCACCAAATTCAATAGGAAAGACTCCTTTATAAACATCTACACGATCAATTAAATTTACCGGAACTGTTGAAATTCCAAAAGTATAACCATGATATTCAAGCGGAATGCCTTCTAAGAAAAATCGGATTTGATTTCCCGTCAGTCCATTCATCGAAAAACTTGTTCTGGAACCAAGACCGCCGCTGCGTCTAACACTGATACCCTGTGTTTGTGCGAGCACTTCTCCTAAATCTGTAGTTTTGAACTTAGCTTCCTTCATTTCTATTACAGAAACGGCTTGTGCTGTCTGCTCTTTTTTTTGCTTTTCAGATTTACCCTTTACGACTACATCATTTAGTTTCTCTGCATCTTTCGATGTTTTATCAACTTTTTCTAGTGTTATGGTAACTGAAGTGTTTAGTGAATTTTCTAAGACAATTGTATGCTTTTTTGAAATGTATCCTTCTGAAGTAGCTTCAATTGTGTACCTGCCATTTGCCAAATTTTCTATCTGATAAAAACCAGCAGCATTTGTTTTTACATTTATTTTGGTGTCTAAAAGCTGAATGTTAACTCCCTCTAATGGGGTTCCTTGTTCATCATTTACTTTACCAGAGATTTTGTTTTGTGCTATTAAAAATGTCGACGAGAGAATAAAGAGCAATACTATTTTGAGCTTCATGAAATTTACTTATAATTATACATTATATTTATTTAGAATAAATAAAAAGTGCAAAAATATTAAAATTATCTATTAATTAGTGAAATAGATTAAAATTTAATTAGATTGATGTTTAACTGTTTGATTTTATGTGTTTTATACTTATTAAGAGCTAGAGATAGTGAATAAAATGGAGAAACACATGCTTAACAATGTTTAACTATTTGCGTAATACTTAAGAATGTTTATTTTTGCAAAGAATTAATCTAAATAAAAATAACTCCATAATATTTTTTTGAATACCTTAAAAATGAATTTAAAGCTCTCCGTTTTCTCCATTATTTTAGTTTTTCTAACCGTTAATTTAAATGCGCAATCACTTCGATTAAAAGTAGAAAATGAATCCAAAAGCGCCATTGCAAGTGCCTCAGTTTCTTCAGGTAATAAAATTATCGGAACAACAAATAAGTCAGGTGAAGTTTCGATTTTAGTTCCTGAAATACAAAACAAAACAGTTTTAATTTCTGTTCCTGAATATCAGCCGCTTTCGTATATTTTTTCTAATCTGGAAGAAAAAAATGTAATATCGATTGTTTTAAAAAGTGATAATGAACTGCAGGAAGTTGTTGTTACGGCCGGTAGAAAGCAAGAAAATATTGCTACAGTTCCTTCCTCAATAACCATCATGAGCCAAAAAGAAATACAGGTGCAAAGCAGTATTAATACTAATTTATCTTCTATTTTAGGAAATGTTATTCCGGGTTTAGGGACCTCTACAAATAAAGCTACGAACTCAGGGCAAACTTTAAGAGGTCGACAAGTTTTGGTTTTAATTGATGGAATTCCGCAATCGACACCTTTGATGAACGGTGCACGTGATATTCGTGTGGTTGATGCCAATGCAATTGAACGTGTTGAGGTTATTAAGGGAGCGACCTCAATTTATGGCAACGGTTCAGGAGGCGGTATCATTAATTATATTACAAAAAAAAGCCCGCTGGTTGATAGTTTTCAAGGAATAACAACAGTAGGTACCACTTTTAATCCCCTTCATAGTAAAGAAACTTTTGGCTATCGCGTTTCACAGTTTTTTAATGGCAGGAAGAACAAGTTTAGTTATGTTATTGGAGGAGCTTTTGATTACACAGGACTTCAAAGAGATGCTGATGGGAAACCACTCGGACAAACAGATGGTTTGTCAAATTCATCACAGTCTAATGCTTTTGTGAAACTAGGATATGATATGGATGATCATACTAGTTTTAATGTGGTCTACAATTTTTTCAGCAGTACTCAAAACGCAAAATATATTAGCCAGACCGGTATATATGGTCAGACTCCTACAATTGGTGTGAGAGGTACAGAACCTGGAGAAAATGCAGGAACTCCGTTCAATCACAATTTTATGTTTACTTTTTCGAAAAATAATTTATTTAATAATACACAATTAGATGTGTCAGCTTATTTAAATTCTTTTCAATCCATGAACCGTTATGTTGCGTCAGGAACAGCTTGGTATGGCCCAGGGCAGACCATGATTAATTCCAATAAAATTGGAACCCGCATAAACTTAAATACACCTTTTACTATAGCTTCGATGCCGTCTGAAATTACATATGGTATTGATGTGTTAAATGACGTTACTTTTCAGGATTTAGTAGATGGGCGTGTTTATATCCCGAAAATGGACATGTTAAATATTGCCCCTTATGCACAATTAAAAGTAGATGTTTTAGAAAACTTAATTTTTAAAGGAGGATTGCGTTATGAAAATGCAACCGTGCGTGTTAAAGATTATAATACAATAGCTTCTGGACCAGGAAATCAGGGCAGTATTTTTGTAGAAGGAGGTGAAATTCCATATAATGCTACAATGTTCAATGCTGGTCTTCGTTTTAATAAGTATGAAATCTTTAATCCATTTGTAAGTTTTTCTCAGGCATTTGCGATAAATGAATTGGGCAGAATTTTACGAAGCGCAGAGGAAAGTACTATAGCAAATTTAGAAACAGATCCAATTATTACTAATAATTATGAAGCTGGTTTCTCAAGTAAGTTTTACAACTTTAATTTAACAGCAGCGTATTACATTAGTACTTCAAAATTAGGTGCTAATTTAATTGAAATTGATGGTCGTTTGGTTGCACAACGTGAGCCTGAAAAAATTCGCGGATATGAAATAACATTGGATTATAGATTTTCTGATAAATTGAATCTTGGAGGAAGTTATTCGTACGTGGAAGGAGAAGCAGAATTTGATGATGGTAGAACTGTTTACTTAAACGGATCCCGTATTGCTCCGCCTAAAGGAACAGCGTATATTACTTATAAGCCTACTTCTGACTGGTATTTACAATTATCTTGGGTAAATACGGGTTGTCGAGATCGTTTTGAACCAAATACCAACGGAAGATACAGTAATAGTGAAGGACCTATTTCAACAGTGAATGTGGTTAATTTTTCAGGAAATTATTCATTTAATAAAAATTGGTCAATGAGTTTAGGAATAGAAAATTTATTAAACAACAGTTACTATTCGACTTTGAGCCAGTACCGTGCTGTAAATGCAGATTATGTAATGGGGAATGGTATGACAACCAGTTTAAATTTGCGTTATAAATTTTAAAAATTTTAGAAGAAATAATTCTCATAAGCTTTGGTTCTATTTGAAAACCATTTTGCAAAACGATATAATAAATGAATAAAACACTTAAAAAAAATATTGGTTTATTACACCTTTGGCTCGGTCTTGCATCTGGGTTAATTGTTTTTATAGTTGCCCTGACAGGAAGTATATTGGTTTTTGAAGATGAACTCGACGAGTTCATTAATCCTGAATTTTATAAGGTAGCCAGTGTAGGTAAAGAAAAACTGCCAGTGGATGATATTATTTCTGAAGTGCAAAATGAATTTCACCTTAAGAAAATTGATCGTGTTCATTCTTTTTATGACCCCGAAAGAACCTTAATAATTACAGCAACTGATATTGACAAGAAAAAACTAATTTTTTCTATTGATCCATATAGTGGTAAAGTTTTAGGGTCTGTACCTGCTAAAAAACGTTTTTTTTCGGTTGTTCTTGATTTGCACCGTCATTTAGTTTTAGGTGATTTTGGACAAGCAGTCACAGGAATCAGCTGTCTTATTTTTGTTTTTATGCTTTTGTCAGGACTTGTTTTGTGGTGGCCAAAGAAAATTAAAAATCTAAAACAAAGATTAACAGTAAAATGGGACGCGTCATTTAAAAGAGTAAACTGGGATTTTCATTCGACTTTTGGTTTTTATACTTTTTTTGTACTTCTAATCATTTCGCTGACAGGTTTAACCTGGTCATACGAATGGTTCGAGAGCGGCGTTTATTTATTGGCCGATGGAACTACTAAAAAAGAATCGGCAAAAGTTGAAAATCCAACTAAAACCGATCCAAACACAGATAAAACGTTTTTTTATCAAAGTATATTTTCAAAAACAGATAGTATTTATAAATATAAGGGAGATACACAAATCAGAATACCATCTGATACCATAAATAGTATCATGGTCATCAAAATGAATCTTGAAGAAGAAATACCAAATATTGCAAGTATGGCTTATTTTGATAAATATACTGGCGAAATTGTAAAAACAAAACCATATGAAACATTTAGCAATGGTGATAAAATAAGACGTCTGATTTATCCAATTCATACAGGAAGTATTTATGGATATCCAACAAAAATACTAGCATTTTTAGTTTGCCTTTTTGCTGTTACACTTCCAATTACCGGTCTGTTTATATGGCTTGGCAGAAAGAAAAAGAGTAAGTAATTATTCTGTAATAAAGTTTTAAATCTAAAATCCAACAAGTATTGATCTTGTTGGATTTTTTATTTAACAGATATAGCTTTATACTCATGTTAATTCTAAAAAGTTCTAGATATATAAACAAAAATTGAAGACTGGATTAAGAAAGAAATCATCTCATTTTTTCTGTACTTTTTGTTCACTTATCCAGTAGGAACTACAATATAATTATGGTATATTTATATTAAATTGAATACGTAAAATGTTGATTATAAAAATCTAATATTAAGATTTAATCTTTTTCGTAGAAATGATAATGTTACCTAGTTTCTTTTCAAGTAAATGAATCCTTTATCTGTTATGAAAATAATAAAACACTCAGGATATAAAGTACCTTTTGATAAAGATAAATTAGAACTTTCTCTTAAAAAGTCTGGGGCTAGTGCTGATCTCATAAAGGAAACTTTAGCTGAAATAGAAAGGCAAATGTATGACGGCATAACCACCAAAGAAATCTATAAATTGGCCTTTGCTATTTTAAAAAAAGCATCAAGTGGACATGCAGCTCGTTACAATATCAGACAGGCTTTGCAAATGCTTGGCCCGGCAGGTTTTTACTTTGAAAAATTCGTTGCTAGATTATATGCTGCCGAAGGATTTAAGACGAAAATAAATTTAACACTACAAGGAAAATGTGTATCGCATGAAGTAGACATAGCCATCATGAAGAATAACATGATAAGTATGATTGAATGTAAATTTCACGGCAGTAAAGAAGGTTCTTCAGATGTAAAAGTGCCTATGTACATACTTTCTCGTTTTAATGATCTTAAAGCGAAAAAACATACTATTTTTTCTAACAGTGAAGCTATCGATTCCTGTATTATAGTAACGAACAATCGTTTTACTAAAGATGCTCAGGATTTTGCTAATTGCAGCGGAATTTCTCTTTTAAGCTGGGATTATCCGCAAGATAATAATCTCAAAAATAAAATAGATAAAGGAACCCTTTATCCTATTACCTGTCTCACAACACTATCAATAGTTGAAAAAGAAAAATTACTTATTCTGGATCAGATACTTGTAAAAGATGTTATTGATGATCCTCAAAGTCTTTATAAAATAGGACTTAGTGAAAACCGAGTTAAAAATACATTGCACGAAGCGTCACAAATTTGTAAACATCATTAAAATGAAAGTAAAATTTATTGGAGGGGCAGGAACTGTAACTGGATCGAAAACCCTTTTAGAAACTAACGGATATAGAATACTTATTGATTGTGGCCTTTTTCAAGGTCTTAAATCACTTCGAGAACTCAACTGGGATCCTTTACCCATTTTACCGTCTACTATAGATTGTGTTCTTCTTACTCATGGTCACCTGGATCATTGCGGCTGGCTTCCTCGATTAATATCTCAGGGATTTACAGGTAGAATATATTGTACTGCTCCAACCAAATCTATAGCCAAATTAGTTCTTTTAGACAGTGCTAAAATTCAAGAAGAAGAAGCCAGTAGAGCCAATCAAAAACAGTATTCAAAACATACAAATCCAGAACCACTCTATACATTAGAACAAGCTCAGGCCGTTACTCCTTTTTTTGAAGTTGTAGAGCCAAATATATTAGTGCCTATTACAAATGATATCGCCGCTGTTTTTGAAAATGCAGGACATATCATTGGTGCCTGTAGTATTAAACTAACCCTTGAGGATAAAACGCTTGTGTTTTCAGGCGATATAGGGCGAGATGATGATGTGTTAATGTTTGCACCAACAAAACCAGTATTGGCTGATTATCTATTTCTAGAAAGTACTTACGGAGATCGGCTTCATCCGGATGTAGATGTAAAAGAAGAATTAGAAACATTAATCAATGCAGCTATTAAACAAAAAGGAACTGTCATAATTCCCGGCTTTGCTGTAGAGAGAGCACAATCGGTAATGTTTTTATTGTGGCAGCTTAAAAAAGAAGGAAGAATTCCTGATGTTCCTTATATATTAGATACCCCAATGGGAGCTAACGCACTGCATGTATTTCTAGAAAATTTAAAATGGCATAAACTTTCTGCCAGCGATTGTCATGAAATGAGTAAAATGTTCTCCATTGTCTCCGAGTTTAAGGAGACCATGCGTATTATTGAAGATCCTCAGCCTAAAGTGGTTATTGCAGCAAGCGGCATGGTCACAGGAGGGAGAGTATTATCATATTTTGAGCATTACATAGGTAATGAAAAAACAACTGTTATTTTTGTTGGATATCAGGCAGAAGGAACCCGCGGAAGAAAACTTCTAGAGGGAGCAGATGAAATTAAAATATATGGGAATTACTATAATGTAAAAGCCAAAATTTTTCAGATAGAAGGACTTTCTGCACATGGAGACCAAAAGGATCTTTTAAATTGGCTCTCTGCACTTGAAAACATTCCGAAATGCATCTATTTAGTCCACGGTGAAAACCTTCCGGCAGATGAACTGCGAATTAAAATTCAGAATCAGTATCATTTTAAATGTAATGTTCCATTAATGGGAAATGAAATAGAAATTTAGACATTCTTTTGTTTAAGATTACAGTTTTCTGGATATTTTGTTCAAATCAAAAAAATGTCCGATCAACTTAAAATAATTTGATTTAAAACCAGATTTGTAAAAAACATAAAAAAGCGTTTTATTCTTACTTTTTTATATCTCTTTAAGGAATTGAATGATAATTATGTTGTAAAAATGTTGATTTGTTGATATTAAATTTATATTTGTGCAAACAAACAAAGACAAAAAATTAGCTCAGAAAAGGGAAATATTAAAATTGATGAAGCATATTACAAAGAGCTGTTTTATTCTTTGTATCCAAGACTTGTGAGCTACAGTTATGGTTTTGTCAAAGACAATTTTCTTGCCGAAGAAGTAGTCGGAAATGTTATGTTGCAGCTTTGGGAAAACCGTGTAAAATTTGAAAAGATAATTGATGTTAAGTCTTATCTCTACACTATGGTTCGAAATGGTTCATTTTTGATCTTAAAAAAAGAACAGAAAGGTATCGAATTGAATAACGAATTATCTCACGAAACTTTAGATTTTGATTTTAATATCTTAGAAGAAGAATTATATGCGACTTTAACTCAAGCTTTGAATTCGTTACCAGAAAAATGCAAAGAGGTTTTTGAACTCTCCTGTATAGAAGGATTGAAATACAAGGATGTTGCCGAACAACTTAATATTTCAATAAATACTGTTAAATCTCAGCGCTCCCGTGCGATAGAGTTATTAAAGGTTAAACTTAAGAATCACTCAGAACTTTTGTTCCTTTTATTGTTTTTATAAAAAAAATAAAAAATCTTTCCACCCATTTTTGATATTTTATACTCTTAGTTATATAACATTACTTAAAATGTTAATAACCGATACTTAATATCAAAAAATATGTCTCAAGCAAAGAAAGAATTTGTAATCGCTGCCCTAATAAGAAAGGAACTTCTTATAGGAGAATTGTCGATTGAAGAAAATGCTCTTTTGCAGGAATGGCTTTCTATACCCGAAAATCAAGAATATTATCAAAAAGTTATTGATGCAGAAACTTTAAAATCTAAGGAAAGGTTTTATAAAACGGTTAATACAGATTTAGCTTTTGAAAGAATTAAAGAAAAAATTGATTTTGGAGAAGCGCCTGTAATTTCGCTTTTTGATTATAAAAGGGTATTGAAATACGCGGCAGTTTTAGTTTTTTTAGCGGCAATTTCTTCTGTTTTCTATTATCTGAATAATGATGCTAAAATGCAAAATCAGGAAGTAGTTGTAAAAGATATTGAACCTAAATATAACAATCCAACTCTTGTTCTCGCAGATGGAACAATTATTTCCTTAGAACCCAAAAAAGAAAAGATCGTTTCTAAAAATGGTGTGATTTCAAATCTAAATCAAGTTTTGGTTTATGATGCAAAAGATGTTAAAGGAATCGCTTCAGATGGAGAGAATACTTTGATTGTACCTGTTGGCGGCATATATACAGTTATACTTTCAGACGGAACTAAAGTCTGGCTTAATTCAAAATCATCTTTAAAATATCCTGTGAAATTTAGCGGAAATACTAGGGATGTAACCCTGGAAGGAGAAGCCTATTTTGAAGTGAGTAAAAATCCTCATAGTCCTTTTACAGTTAAAACCAAATCTGGAAATGTTACCGTTTTAGGAACACATTTTAATGTAAGCGCTTATCAGGAAGATAAAAAATTTGAAACTACACTGGCAGAAGGAAAAGTAAAAATTTCTCAAATAAGTAAAAGCGAAAAAAACGAATCTGTTATTTTAAAACCTGGGCAGCAGGCTAGTGTTCGTAACGAAACTATAAAAGTGGCAGAAGTTGATCCTTATGGTTATAGTGCATGGAAAGATGGTAAGTTTTATTTTGAAAATGAAAACCTGAAAAATATTTTAGACAAAATGGAAAGATGGTACAACTTTAATGTGAGGTTCGAACAAAAATCATTAGAGCAGATAAAATTCACAGGAATTGTTTTAAAAGACCAGTCAATCGATCAATTTTTGGATATAATTAGAAAAACATCGAATGTAAAATATAAAATAACCAAAATCAACCAAACCTATGAAGTAACCATTAGTAAGTAAAAAAAACCGGAAAATGTTTGCACCATTTCCCGGCTAGTATTTGTTCAGTCGAAAAAAAGAGTTCGAAATCAATTAACCAACCAAAACATTTTAAAAGTATGAAAAAAAACCTATCCGCAAAAGATTGTGGGGTAAAATCCGCGCTTTGGGATAATTTTCTTAGCATCATGAGGAAATCCATAATATTATCAATATTTCTTTTTAATATAGTTGCTTTTGCCTCTGCACAAAAGGTAACTATAAACGCAAGAAACAAGTCTATAGCATCTGTTTTAAAAACAATTACCAAAAAAACTAATATAGAATTTTTCTATAGTGATGACGTTTTTGATTCACATAGAATGGTGAATATAACAGTAAATAACGCTGAGGTAATGGCAGTTATAAAAGAATTGATTGGTGATAATTACAAAGCAGAATTTGTAAATAACAAATTGATTGTTATTGCATTAAATCATAAAGCAGCAGTTTCGTCTGCTAATGGGAGCAGCCCGGTCATTAGCCAAAGAAAAATCTCTGGAATAGTTACTGATAATATGGGACTGCCAATAATTGGAGTAACCATTTTAGTAAACGATAACAAGATGGGTACGGTCACTGATTTTGAAGGACAATATCAAATAATGGCAAATGAAGGCGATGTGGTGAGTTTTAGTTTTTTAGGTTTTGCCGCAAAAAAAATAAAGATTAAAGATCAGCTAGTTCTCAATGTTACTCTTGAACCAACTGCAAATGAATTAAATGAGCTTGTTTTAGTAGGATATGGAAAAATGAGCCGCGATAAAATTACAGGAGCTGTAACAAAATTGGACACAAAGGTATTGCAGAACACTCAAAATGTATCATTTGCCGATGCATTGATTGGTGTAGTTCCAGGTTTGTTTGTTCAGGAAAGTTTTTCTTCTCCAGATTCACCACCAACTATGCTGCTGCGTGGTGTAGGTTCTATAAGCGCCAGTACGGAGCCATTGATTGTAGTAGACGGTGTGCAGATGCCAAGATCTGGCTTAGATGCATTTATGTTAAATGCAGCCGATATACAGGATATTAGTATTCTGAAAGATGCAGCCGCCACTTCTATTTATGGATCTAAAGGAACAAATGGGGTTTTGATAGTTACTACAAAAAGAGGTACCAGAAATACAAAATTAAAGATTGCTTTCAACAGCCGTTTAGGAGTTAAATATGCAGATCAGTCTTTTACTAATGACTTAATGAATGCTTCTCAAAAGTTAGATTTTGAAGAGTCATTAGGATTCTATAAAACAACTCCTGCCTTACTTCAAAAAAGAAGAGCTTCTGGTCAGAATGTAAATTGGGCAGATTTATTATTAACTAACGAAATCAATCGTGAAAATGATATTTCTTTTTCAGGCGGGTCAGACAAGGCTAATTATTACACTTCGCTTACCTACAACAATGTCAATAATATTTTTGGCGGTCAATATAAAAGGTACACGGTGTCAATGCGCGTAGACTATGATTTGAGCAGAAAATTAAAAGTAGGATTTTCGGGAAATTTTGGAAACGTAAATGAAGAGGATAAACGTATAGTGGGATCGCCATTTTCAAATGCCTTTCTTTTAAATCCTTGGCTTGCCATTAAAGATGATGCTGGAAATTCATTGCGATTATTAGATGTTGGTAATTCTACCGGAGTTCCTTATAATCCAATATTTGTAAGAGACAATACAAATGTAAATGGCAACCGAAAAAATATTGGAGGAAGCGCAAATCTTACCTATATACCAGTAAAATGGTTAACCTTAAATGGTATTTTGGGAGCTAATTTCAATACCTCTAAAAACAATAGTTATGAAAATGTGATCGTTAATGGAGGTGCGCTTACTTACAATACGGGTGACAGCAATAATTATACTGGAACACTGACAGCTACTTTAGCACATACATTTCAAAAGCATGCATTTGATATGGTTATGGGGTATGAAGTAAATGAGAGTGAGACCAATAGTTTTTCCGTGACAGCAAAGGATTTTAGTTCTGACGCTGTGCAGACAATAAGTGCTGCGAAAACCGTTGGTGCGATCACAGAACGAAAATCTCAAGCAGGTTCACTTTCGTATTTTTCCCGACTAAATTATACTTTCAATAATAGTTACAACCTTTCACTTTCTTTCAGGAGAGATGGTTCTTCTCGTTTTGGAAACAATAATAAATATGCCAATTTCTGGTCCGTAGGGTCTTCATGGGATATGCATAAAGATTTACTTAATGGAAATAAAACAGTAAGTTCCTTAAAATTGAGAGCTAGTGTTGGAACTTCTGGAAACGACTTTATTGGTGATTTTGCTTCTCAATCATTGTATGGTTACAGAAGTCAGATTACTTATGCGGGAAGTACAGCCCCATATCTGACCAGAGGTGAAAATGAAGATTTAACGTGGGAGAAAAACTTTAATGTAAACGCTGGTGTCGATTACGGTTTCTTTAATAATCGAATTACTGGAACAGTTGATTATTATGTTAGAACGACAAAAGACCTTTTAAACAATAAGCCAATACCGCTTACTTCAGGTTTCTCAGAACTTGTTTCTAATATTGGAGATTTCAGAAATGAAGGTATAGAAATCAGCCTGCACACTGTAAATGTCAAAAATCAGAGTTTTATATGGACAACGGATTTTAATTTTGCTAATAATAAAGGAACGGTTTTATCCTTATCAGACGATAAAGATATTTTATCAAACTCAGGATCTACTGTCTTTAAGGCAGGAAGTGCAATAAGATCTTTTTATATTGTGGATTGGGCAGGAGTAAATCCAGTAACCGGCTTCAATCAATACCGAGCAGCAGATGGAAAATTAGTAGATTTTAATACTAACAGAACCAATTCTAACACTGCCGAAATTAATAATCTTAGACAAGTTATTAATAAAACTTCGATTCCTAAGTACTACGGAGGTTTAACAAACACTTTTAAGTATAAAAATGTAGATATGTCTTTCTTGATTTCATATGCTGCAGGACATTATGTGTTAAATGATGGAGTTTATAATTTATACAATAATCCCGCATTCAATCAGCATGTTAATGTGGCTAATGCATGGAAAAATCCAGGTGACCAGTCCGATTTAGCGATAAGACAAGTGTACTTAGTAAGACCAACAGCATCAATGGTATCAGATTATAAAGCATCGTCTCAATTTCTTGAAAATGCCAGCTATATAAAATTGAAAAATATTATGATTGGATATTCTATTGACAAAGAAGTTGCAAAAAAATAGGAGTAGAGCGTCTTAGATTTTTTCTTCAAGGGCAAAATCTTTTCACTAAATCAGCTGTCAGTTATATAGATCCTGAATATGCTACCGCAGCGGGGGGAATTGGACTTTCTTCTTCTATTGTTAGAGGATACTCATTTGGGGCTAATGTTAATTTTTAAGAATGCGGACAGTTTAAGTATGCATTTTCATAGCAAGGCATATCAGACAATAGAAAAATCAAATTCTACAGGACAGATAAAATAAACACAATAGAATAGATGAAAACAAATATAAAATTATTATTTGCCACAGTACTGGTTACTTTTTTAAGTGCATGTACTGATGATATTATAAATAAAGAACCCTTAGATGAATTATCACCTGAAACTCTTTTTCAGACAGATGGCGGTTTTAGAAGTGCTCTAGATGGCGTTTACGGGGTTATGAAACAGGATTTTTTCGGTTATTCCCATGGGATTTACAGTATTCCGGAAGCCATCAGCGATGATGTAGTAGGTTCATCGAATTCAAAAGACTATTCCTTCGATGGCAGTTTAGAAAACATTTATCCGCTCGCATATACCAGCACAACAGGAAATATCGAAGGATTTTGGAAAATATCGTATCAGGCTCTAAACAATGTTAATACTATAATTAGACAAGCCAGAAAAAGTACACTTGCCAATAAAAATGTATTTTTAGGAGAAGCATTAGGTATAAGAGCGCTTTTGTATTATAATTTATACCGCTTTTATGCTCCGGCTTATAACACTAATAAAACAGCATTGGCAGTACCGTATCGATTTGAAACTGATGCACTTTTAGATATTAAGCCCCGCAACACATCAGCTGAAGTCATAAATTACATTCTAGCCGATTTGAATGAAGCCGTGCCTCTGGCTGCCAATACGGTTAATTCTTATAGAATATCGAAAACAGCTATTTATGCATTGCTGGCACGTGTATCTCATGAAACAGGCGATTACAAAAATGCTATCGTATATGCTAATTTAGCCCTGACAGATACGAGATACAAATTAGATACCACGCTTGCGGCACTCCAAAAAGAATGGGATAAAGATGATTCTGGCGAGATTATGTTTAGAATTCGATTCGAAAATAACGAAACACAGTATACTGCAGGAATCTTTGCTATTCCAGTAATGTCAAGTTATCCTTATTTAGTATCAAATGATTTGATAAGCCTCTACGATCAGAATAAAGATCTCCGATTTTCAGTATACTTTAAAACTCATCCTACAGTAAAAGGAAGTTATTTTCCAAAGAAACAGGCTGGAACGAGAACAACAAACGCCGCAACATTTGATCCTGGAAATATTGATCTTAAATTAATAAGAGTACCAGAAATGTATCTCATATTGGCAGAATCATATTTAAAGGAAAATAACAGTGCAACAGCGTTGGTGAATCTCAATAAACTTAGAAACGCAAGAGGTTTAGGTGACTTTTTAGGAGCAGATTTGAATAAAGAAATCCTAAACGAACGCAGGAGGGAGCTGGCATTTGAAGGATTTAGATTCACAGAATTAAAGAGACTTGGTTTAGGTTTTACCAGAGCTGTCGGCGGTGGTTTGGCACCTAAAGCAGATCGATTTGCTTTACCGATTCCGCAAACAGAAATAGATCGTTCGGGAATTCCACAAAATCCTGGATACTAAAAGACATATCGAGCCCGCATTTCTGTTTAAATAAGTGGGCTCATTATTACATTTTCAAAAAATATAGACACCTTAAAAAATGAAGAAAAAACAACTTCTTATCTGTTGGTTTTTAGTCTGTTCAATACTTACGGGGTATTCGCAAACTAAAGGAAATTTAAAAATTACTATTCTTAAAAACGGATTTATTTTTGATAATAAATTTAATAGCAAAAAAGGAAGTGTTGTAATGGAAGGAGATAAGATCAAAGACATTTTGTACACCGATGATCTTACCAAATATCCAGAAGCTGCTCTAATTGATATTACTGGGAAATATGTGATGCCCGGCCTAATTGATTCACACGTTCATCTAGCCACACAACCCGATCCAGACAGAGCAAAAAACAATAAATACATGCAGGATCAACTCTCCAAAATGATCTATGCCGGAATTACCTCTGTAAGAGACATGACTGGAAATGCAATTATTTTGGCAGACTATAAACGTGCCAGCGCCCTCAATCAACTGCCAGCACCGTCCATTTTTTATGCAGCTCAGTTTGGAGGATCAGCCTATTTCGATTCAATGAGAAAGTATTACAAAGATAAAAGTGATACACCCTGGGAGCAAACTATTACAGAGAAAACGGATATCAAAATTGCTGTTGCAGAAGCTAAAGGAGCGGGAGTTACTGGAATTAAAATATACTCAGACTTGACCTCGGATCTTGTTGAAAAAATTGTAAAAGAGGCAAAACTTCAGGGATTACAAAGTTGGAGTCATGCTGCAGTTTTTCCTGCCACGCCCACTGATATTGCCAATGCGAGAGTAAACAGTATGTCTCATGCGTTTGATATTCCTTATGACTCTGCTGTTGAAGAAATGAATCGTTCTAAAAGACCAGTTATTGATGAAAAAAAACTCGATAAGCTCTTATTGCTGATGAAAAACAACAATGTTATATTGGATGCGACCAATTATATTGGAAACAATAATAAGCTTTATACTGGTGTAACAGTAACTAAAAGAGCTCACGAACTTGGTGTCAAGGTATCTACTGGAACAGATTGGCCTTATTTATTTGAAAAAGATAATGTTGTTCCATTATTCAAAGAAATAAAGATTCTGACAAACGATTGTGGTTTTACAAACAAGGATGTTCTAATAAGTGCCACAATAATTGGGGCAGAAAGCATTGGGGTAGACGATAGAGGTGTTATTGCTATAGGGAAACGAGCAGATCTTTATATCACAAATTCAGATCCTGTAAAGCAGATCGAAAATTTACAAGATGGTTTTATGACCATTAAATCAGGAATTATTTACACTGAAAAAAAATAAATAATTCTAAAACTTATTAACGAAATAAATTATAAAATATAATGAAAAAATGGTATTGTTTAGGCATCATAGCCTTCGTTTTTAATATAAATACTTTTGCGCAAAAAGCTGCAAATGATTATGTACGTCTTTTTGGAAAAATAACAGAGAAAAACTCAGATTCTTTGATTGTGTTTAAGGGCAGAACTAAAATAAAAAGAATCAATGTTAACAAAGATGGTTCTTTTGCAGACACATTGAAGGTAAAGGAAGGTTTTTACGGAATGTTTGACGGTAGAGAGCAAGGCTTTTTTTACTTCAAAAATGGTTATAATATGAAGATTACTTTTGATACCAAACAATGGGATGAAACAATGGATTTTAAAGGAAAGGGAGAAATACCAAATAAATATCTATTCAGGAAAGCCTTATATTCTGAAAAAGCAACTGCAGATAAATCTATATTTAAATTAGGTAACGATGAGTTTACCAAAAAAATAGATGAAATTGTTGCTGGCTACCAAAAAATACTCAAAGAAACCAAAGGACTAGACGCATCTTTTATTGCTCTTGAAGAAAAGGATTTTGAAGATTTTAAAAAAAGCAGTGTAGACAGATATAATAAAACTACAGGATTAAAAAAGCATCAAGATAAAATTCTGCCAAAAGGAATGGCTTCTCCAAAATTTGTCAATTTTGAAAACTTCAATGGAGGTAAAACTTCCTTAGACGATCTGAAAGGGAAGTTTGTTTATATTGATTTATGGGCTACTTGGTGCGGGCCATGTAAAAAAGAAATCCCTTTTCTTAAAGTTTTGGAAAAAGAGTTTCATGATCAAAATATAAACTTTGTCAGTATTTCTGTCGACCGTGTAAAAGATCGTGATAAATGGAAAAAAATGGTAACAGATCTTCAAATGACTGGTGTGCAGTTATTTGCCAATGGTGATGATTCTTTCGAGAAAGCTTATGAAGTAAGTGGTATTCCGAGATTTATTTTACTTGATCCACAAGGCAATATCGTCGACCCAAATGCGCTAAGGCCATCTGATGAAGGAATAAGAAAATGGTTTAAAGAAGCAGGAGTTAAATAATTTACATAAGAAAGGGATTAGCATTTTGCTGTCCCTTTTCATTTTTAAAGAAATTAATGCGGCTTACCGAAATATTTGATAGAGTCTTGCTAATGAAAATAGTTATGTGAATTACCTGAAAAACAATTCTTTTAGATTAGAATTTTAATCGTTATTTTTGACCCTCGAAAAAATAAATTAGAGATTGGATGTTCTGAATAAATCGTGTACTGCGGCCTATTTTTATTGACTTAACGATTTATTGATAATATTCAATACGAACATAATATCCATCTCAAAACCAAACACTACCATCATGTCCACCGAAAAAATACAGCTTAATACAATAGAAGAAGCAATTGAAGATATTCGCCAAGGAAAGATAATCATTGTAGTTGACGATGAAGATCGTGAAAACGAAGGTGATTTTTTAGCAGCGGCAGAAAAAGCAACGCCTGAAATGATCAACTTTATGGCTACACATGGACGAGGTTTAATATGTGTGCCTTTGGCAGAAAGTCGTTGTAATGAGCTTGGATTACACAAAATGGTAACCAACAACACGGATCCGTTGGAAACAGCCTTTACTGTTTCAGTAGATTTTAAAGGAAGTGATGTAAGCACAGGAATATCTGCTTCAGACAGAGCGAAAACGGTACTTTCATTAGTGAGTCAGGATACAAAGCCTCATGATCTGGCGCGTCCGGGGCATATATTTCCATTAATTGCCAAACAAGGTGGTGTTTTAAGAAGAACAGGACATACAGAGGCAGCGATTGATTTTGCCCGCTTGGCCGGATTTAAATCTGCTGGGGTGATTGTCGAAGTCATGAATGATGATGGCACTATGGCAAGATTGCCGCAATTGGCAGAAGTTGCTAAAAAATTTAATTTGAAACTAGTTTCCATCGAAGCGCTTGTTGCCTATAGAATGCAGCATGACAGCCTGATTGTGAAGAAAGAAGATTTTGATATTGAAACCCGTTTTGGAACGTTTAGACTTAGGGCTTATCAGCAAACAACTAACAAACAAATCCATATTGCGCTTACTAAAGGAACTTGGAATGTTGGGGAACCAATTCTAACGCGAATCAATTCTACAACAATAAATAATGATATATTGGGTACGCTTACCAATGATGCTGACAAAAAGCTGGATAGCATGTTTCAATTGATCAATCAGGAAGGCAAAGGAGCTGTTTTGTTTATCAATCAGGAGGCTCCGCCAACAGACTTCATAAACCGTTTGTTAGAATTGAAAGTTTTACAGGCTGAAGGCGAATTCAAAGCACCACAAATAAAGATGGATACTAAAGATTTTGGTATTGGTGCACAGATATTGCACGATATTGATATCTCCAATATTAGATTATTGTCGAATTCAGAACAAACCAAACGTGTCGGTATGATCGGATACGGATTAGAAATTAAAGAGTACGTTAAATACTAATTTTTTGTATTTATAATAATTTACGAAAACTACTTAAAGAAATCCTTCGAATATGTTTTGAAGGATTTTTTATTTGGATCATATTCGTTATATGCAAATAAAAAGAAGAAAAGGTTATCTCACGACGAAGTGAAATAACCTTTTTTTTATTTGAGCACCTATCTGAGCGTGTGTTTCAAATATTCAATTTTAAAAATTATTTTAGTTTTAAGGTTTGTTTTTCTTCTTTTATTTTCTTTTTCAACCTGTTTTGGTGATTTCTTTTTTCTTTTCATCGGAGCATTCATTTTTTGAAAATTTATTGTTTAGATCGACTAGATCTTTTTACTACTTGTCTTTTAACAAGAGAAGAAAGTTGTTTAATACGACTATAAACAGATTGTTTTTTAGTTGTATAAATAAGCCGGATTTAA
>NZ_NRQV01000051.1:0-20331 GCF_004119505.1 Flavobacterium sp. YO64
CAGAAGCCTTTTTTTATCGTCCAGTTTGTCATTCTACTTCGGACTTGTAGCAATTACAAACTTCAAATTGTTCTTTACTCCTATTTGTAAAACATCAACTAAATCTTGAACCTGCAAATTAAAAGGGATGCGAACTACAACCGTTTGCTCCTTGTCTGCTCCTATTTTTGTCATTAAACTTGTTTCGAGATTTTCAAAGTCTACGGGTTCTTTGTCGATGTAGAACTTTTTATCTTCGGTAACGGATAAACTGATTAATTGTTTATTTGTTTTTTCGTTTGCCTTGGCTTTTGGCAAAGTCATCTTGATAACATTAGGGTTTGCAAGTGTTGAAATAATTAAGAAAAACAACAGCAGGAAAAACATAATATCACTCAGCGATGAAGTTGCAACCTCAGCATGAAATCTTCTTTTTCTCTTAATAGACATACCTTATGCTCTTTGAATTATGTTTACAAATTCTAATATTTGTTTCTGAATTTTCAAGGCAAAATCATCAATTTTTCCATTCAATAAATGATAAGCACTATACGCAATAATTCCAACAATTAATCCTGATCCCGAGCTGATCATTTTTTCGTATAAACCTCCAGAAATGTTTCCAATACTAATGTTTTCAGTTACTGAGATACTGTAGAAAATTTTAATAACCCCCGAAATTGTTCCAATAAATCCTAGTGTCGGCGCAATACCTGCAATAAGTCCAAGATGACCTAAACGACGTTCCATTTCACCAATTTCAATATCGGCAGCGCGATCCATATTTGATTCGATTTCGGCAATTGGTCTTCCAATAACTAGAACTCCTTCTTTCAAAATATTTCCTGCAGCAGTATTACTTCTTTCTACAATTGTTCTAGCCAATTCGATATTTCCTGCATTCAATTTATCTCCAACATCCTGCATTAATCGACTATCAATTTTTGAAGCTTTACTGATATACATATAACGCTCAAAAATGATGTAAATAGTATAAAATAATAAAAGTGCGATTGGAATTAGGAAGAAACCTCCTTTTAAGATAAAACCTAAAACGGAAATTTCGGTATTTGGAGCAATTTTTTCGATAACTACGTTAGATGCGTTTGCAATGGTATCTGTTTGTAATTGAATGAGGCTAAACATATTTTAATTCTTGTTTTTAATAATTAATTCTAAAAAATATTTCAATTTTGCACTAAAGATAATTTTCATTGTAATATTAAACTAAAAAAACGAAAATTATTTCAATTACCAACTATTTTATCCAAATAAAATGAACTATCAAGAGACTACAAACTGGATGTTTAATCAATTACCAATGTATCAGCTTCAAGGTGCTTCGGCATACAAAGAAGATCTCACAAACATCAAATTACTGGCAGCGCATCTTGGTAATCCTGAAACGCAGCTAAAGTGCATTCATGTTGCTGGAACAAACGGAAAAGGGTCAACTTCGCATATGCTGGCTTCGGTTTTACATGAAGCTGGATATAATGTTGGTTTGTATACTTCGCCGCATTTAAAAGATTTTAGAGAACGTATTAAAATTAACGGTCAAGAAATCTCTGAAAATTTTGTGTGCGAGTTTATCGAAAAGCATAAAAGCTTTTTTGAGGCTAATGATATGAGTTTCTTCGAAATGTCTGTTGGTTTAGCTTTTGACTATTTTGCATCCGAAAAAGTGGATATTGCTATTATTGAAGTGGGCCTGGGCGGAAGACTTGATGCAACTAATATTATTACTCCATTAGTTTCTGTAATTACAAATATAGGTTTAGATCACACTCAGTTTTTAGGAAATACTCTTGAGGCAATTGCTGGCGAAAAAGCAGGTATTATAAAACCAAATGTTCCTGTTGTTGTTGGTGAATATACTACTGAAACTCAGCCTGTTTTTTTAACTAAAGCCGAAGAAAAAAAAGCACCTATTTATTTTGCGTCTGATTTAATTCGCGAAGTATTCCCATCTGACTTAATTGGAGATTATCAGTTTCACAATAAAAAAACGGTACAGCAGACTATTAAAATTATAAACGAGACTACTGATTTTAAAGTTTCAGATGAAAGTATAAAATTGGGTTTATTGAATGTGGTTAAAAATACAGCATTACAAGGAAGATGGCAGCAGCTTGGCGAGAATCCAAAAATTATTTGCGACACGGCACATAACAAACATGGATTAACGGTTGTAATGAACCAGATTAAAAAAGAAACTTTTGAAAATTTACATATTGTTTTGGGCGTTGTAAATGATAAAGATCTAGATTCTATTTTACCGCTTTTTCCTCAAAATGCACATTATTATTTCTGCAGTCCAAATTCTTCAAGAGGATTAAGCACCGAAATTTTGCAGAGCGAAGCAAAAAAGCACCAATTAATTGGAGAAAAATACGATTCTGTTGAAAGCGCTTTCGCGGAAGCAAAGAAAAATGCTTCGGAAAATGATTTTATTTACGTTGGCGGAAGCACTTTTGTTGTTGCCGAACTGCCTTTGGGTTAAAATATACTTTTGATCTGCAAAAAACTTTAAAAAAATCATTTTAATAACAAATTCATAAACAGACAGATATAAATTATTTTAAAAAAAGTTTTATTTTTTCTTCAAAATCCTTTGCAGAACTCGAAAACTAGCGTATATTTGCACTCGCAATCACAAACGATAGCAACCTAGTAAAATAGGGCGATTAGCTCAGCTGGTTCAGAGCACCTCGTTTACACCGAGGGGGTCGGGGGTTCGAACCCCTCATCGCCCACCAAGAAACTCCTTAAGAAATTAAGGAGTTTTTTTTTATTCTACTCTTGAGCTTACAAGAAATCTTAGACCAAACGCAAAATCTTTATTTAACAAAAAAACTACACATGAGAAATGAAGAAGATTGCCCAAAAACCGAACGATTCTTATTTTCCGACACATACCTATCAGAAAAAGGAATTAAATTATCCCAAGATGCAATAATTAAACGATTTACGAATCGCAATAAAAATGAGTTTTATCAAAAGTATATAAGCTGGAAAAGAAATGAAAATGAAATTATTGTCTTTACCATGTATACCTATGCAGACTTAAAGCTAAATAAAGAATTTGATTGCATTTTCAACTATGACAATCCAGATGAGTTTGTTTTCGAAAAATTTACTATAACTCAATCCATTTATGAAGGCTGGATTCCAACCGACACTGTAGATGATGGACACAAACATTTATTGGTATTTAGTTTTGAAAATGGAATACCAAAAATACTTTTTAAACTACACAAAGAAGAAACTCTTGGAGATACACGACCTAAAACCTATACAAAATTAGGTTTTTGCAATCAAAAAGATTTTGAAATTATTGCCAACAATCTTAAGAAACGTTATTTATTGAAAGAAAAATACGGATTGGAATATTGGAAATATGTCGACGATGAAACATAAAACCATTTAAAGAGCACTCTCTCAAAGAAACTAAAAAGTTTCTTTTTATAAAAATGCAAGAATTGGCTTTAAGTGTTAGATTGCCATCCTTGACACTCTACCTAGAAACTCCTTAAGAAATTAAGGAGTTTTTTGTGATATACTTTCACAATTTGCTTATCAATATTTCACCATCAATCATTACTTTGCAATTTCTCACATACTTTTTCAAGAAGCTTCTTAGTCTGTTTGAAATATTTCATTTTATCATCAATCTCTTTTATTTTTGACTGAAAAAGTTCAAGTGTTTCAGGTTTCGAATCAGTGCTTTCGAACCAAGTGGTTAATATTTTTTTTATTTCTGCTAAGGTAAAGCCGACTTCTCTCGCTTCTATGATGATTTCTAAACGTTCAACAACATTATCATCGTAATTTTTATAGTTATTAGATTTCACTTCTTCATTAGTTAATCCCTTGATCATTCCTAGATTTTCATAATATCTAATAGTATGAATTGATAATCCCGTTTTCTTTGATAATTCGTTTATAAGCATAACTTTATTTATTTTTTTACAAAACAATGAACTATAGAGTACGGTCTATACTTTATTGTTGCAAATATATTATTTTTTTTGCTTTTAAAGTTTTTAAAACACAAGGAATAAATCATAAAATATTTTTAATACCTGAGAGAACAGATATGTAGTATACTATCATTACAAAATATTATTCAAAAAAGCCTCCTTAAAAAATTAAGGAGGCTTTTGATACTTCATTTTCCTAAAACTCAATTTGTTTTAAGCGGAATCAAAAGAGTTATTTAGCCAGCAGTTTTTTAATTTCGGCTGCAATGTTATCTAAATTTTTTGGAGCATTTCCTGTTGACATAAATCTTAAAACTCCATCTTGATCTAATAAAAAGTTTTTCGGGATTGAACCTTTTGCAAACTCATTCCATATTTTTCCATTTGGATCAATTCCATAATTAAAGTCGATTCCGTCTTTTCGCAGCTTAGTTACTTTTTTCGAAACCACTTCTTGAGTTTCTCCACTAGAAATTGCTAAAAATACAAAATCAGTGTTTTTATTGGGTTCAATAATTTTTGATGGTATATCATAAAACTCCATTAAACAAGGCGCGCACCAAGTTGCCCAAAAATTTACTAGAACTACTTTGCCTTTTAAATCAGAAAGTTTTACTTCTTTACCATCTATTAGTTTTAAAGTAAAGTCTTTTGCTTTCTCATTTAGTTTTAAAATGTACTCATCTTCTTTTACCAATTTTTGGCTTTCTACAGACTGAGCGGCAGTTTTTTTATCGTTTTCAATTTTTTCCTGCTCGCTGAAAATCTCAATTAAAATTATGAACTCCTTGTCCCCTATTTTATCTCCAAACTTTTTGGCCAGCTCCTTTCTTTCGCTTTCAGAAACTCCTTTAACCATAGATTTAACATAACCATCGGCACCGTATTTCTCAACATCTGCCATTGTACCAATCTCATTGTTGATTATCAATACATATTCGGGCTTTTTTGCCACTTTATCCTGCCCGTAAAAAGATTGTACCACTATTATAAAAACAAAGAGAAATAGTTTTTTCATATTTTGATTGGTTTTTAAGAAGATTATTGTTTTTTATAAACAGCAAACACATAGTCCTGAAGCTTCAAGACTATGTGCTTAAAAAATACTTTTGGCTAATATAAGAAATATCTTCGTCCGTAATAATTTAAAATTCAAGCTGATAAACCATCTTACGAAACAACTATTTTCCTTTACTAGTTAATTGAACCTCTGTAGTGAGTTTATCTCTTGTTAAGGTTACAGAATTTACTTTTCCATCGCTGAAACCAAATTTCAACAAGTTTGGATAATCAATAATTCTGAAATATCCATTTTTAAGATATACCAACTCATTATCATTTTTTCCTTTAAAGTGATCTAATAATGGAGATTCAACATAAAGGCGATTGTTTTTTTCTACAATTTTTGTTTCTACACCTTGTGCGTAAAGAAAATCATCATAAGTCCCAACTAGTTTTTCTTTTAGACTTGAAGGCATTTCCTGAACTTCTTCATTAGAAGTATTTTTATTCCAACCCATTACTCTTAAAAGTGTTTTTTGAGTATTTCCCATTACAGGAAAACGATTCTTTTTTTCGCCATTGGTTAAAAATGTAAAGCCATTTCCATCTGTCATCGTTGCAAAAACACTTCCTCCAACTCCTGTATTTGAACCGTTACACATAAACCAATCATAGTTATTGTAACCAAAGGACTTTTGCCATCCATAACTCCATCCGCCAACAGCATCTTTTAAAGCTGTTACTTCTGTTACTTTTTGAGCAACATCATGAGAAATCACTTTATTATTTTTATTGCGCAAAGCATTTTGCATTTCAATCGCGATTAGAGCTAGATCAGTTGGCGTAGACCACATTCCTGACGGTCCAACTTGCGGTGTAATTGGCAGTCCTGTTCTAATAACTTTTTCATTTTCATCATGTACAAGAGCTACATTTGTCGGAAATCCTTTTTCATTAGGCTGTATCATTGTAGTGTTTTTTAATCCAAGAGGCGTAAAAATGTGTTCTTGTGCAAGTTCATCTATAGATTTTTTAAAAGTATCTTCTAAAGCCATTTGAACAATTACATAACCGCCGCCACTGTATGCCCAATCTGTTCCTGGTGCAAACAAAAATTCAATTTCTTTATCATATCTTGGAATTTTTCCTAAAAGACTTTCTTTTATGGTTGGGATTGTATCACCTTCATAGTGATCTGCAAATCCGCTTTGAGTTGTGCCGGCAGTATGATTTAAGAATTGTTTCCATGTTGGTCTATTGTTTTCGATAAACTTACTTTTTGGTAAATGCCAGCGTTTTAAATAACCATCAATCGGGTCGTCTAACTTAATTAAACCTTTTTCTTCAAGAATAAAACAAAGAAGCGCTGTAATTGGTTTTGAAATTGAAGCTGTAGAAAAAGCAGTGTTTTGATCTATTTTTTCTTTTGAATCTATCGATTTTACACCAAATTGGTTTGAGTACACAATCTTGTAGTTTTCGAAAACAACAAGACTAAATCCCGCAAGTTTATATTTTTCTAATTGTGGATCAATATTTAAACTGTCTGTTAGAAAGCTATAATCTTTACTTTTTGCAGTTGCTTTTTTGTTTGTTTGAGCACTTGCGACTGTTACTATAAGAAGTAATAAATAAATAATGTTTTTCATGGTATCGTGATTTTTAAGGTTAGAAATTTATTTCGGTACAAAGATGTGGGAGAAATTAAACCTATGCGACCGAATAAAACTATTCGAACGCATTTGTCTCCAGCAATGCGTACGAGTAATTACAAAACCTTAAAAAACAACGCATTGAAACAACAAACGAATACACTTTTGATCGTTCATTTTTTTTTATTCGAACTAAAAAAACTTCAGTTTCTGAAAATTCGAACTCCAATATTATTTACACAACAGATAAAACTGCTTGATTTATTCTAAACCGAAAAGAGAAAACCTAAAAAGGAAAATACAATTTATTCTACTTTCCTCTTTATTTATAAATACATCCGATAAAGCAACAGATAATTGAAATACAGATTTATCCAAACGTAAAAAACTCCTTAATTTCTTAAGGAGTTTTTACATTCTATTTTAATGATATTATTTGCGTCTGTTACAAATTTGCATTATCCGGTTTCATATCTTTCAAAATTGTGTCATAAATTGAATTCAGAAGTGTTTGTCTCATTTTTGAGTTTCTATAATCTAACAGTATTATGATTCCCCAATTTTTAGCTCTGTCATAACATATTATTGAAGATTGTCCCATTGAATCTCCCGATTTCATATAAATTGTGTTTTTATCATCTGTCATAATATTTAACCCCAATCCTAATTCTCTCTTTTCATCTTTATAAAATATTTTTTCAGTAATCACAGCTGCCTTACCTACTTTATTGTCTTTGTTTAAAACTGCTTTTAAATAAGTAACCATATCAGTAGCATTTGATTTTACTAATCCTGCAGAAGCAGTAACATTCCAATTAAAAAACTCTTGAATACCTCCTTCAGGATTGTGAGCAGTTGTACGGTTTTTTACATTAAAATCCTTAGTTAAAGTACTAGTCATTTTTAATGGTTTTATCATTTTGCTTGTGATAATCTCATCATAACTCTTGTTATAGACTTTTTCTAATATTTGTCCAAGTAAAGTAAACCCAATCGTAGAATAACGGTATTTCCCATAATCTTTTAACTCATAGCAATTATTTACAATTGCAGCCAATGATTCTTTAGTTACACTACTCACAGGCTGCTGTGGATTTAACTCCATTAGTTTCCCAAAATCGATATCTGGCAAACCTGATTGATGAGAAGCTAAATCTGAAATTCTAATTTTGTTTTTAAGATTGCTTTGCAATACATATTCTTTTGGAAGATAGCTGTCTATATAATCTTCCAATTTCAATTTTTTCTCAATAGCGGCTTGTGCTATTAAATTTGAAGTTAAAATTTTAGTAATTGATGCTATTTCAAATATGGAGTTCTTGTCAATTTTAGTTTGACTCTCTGCATTCAAATTCCCGTATGCGGTATAATATTCTTCATTGTTTAGAACAAAGCCAATACTAATACCTACATTGGGATTTTTTTGATGACTATCTTTTATTATCGAATCTATTCTTTGAGAAATTCCCTGTCCAAAAGAAAAGTTAGTTACTAATAAAAGTGCTGCTAATAATTTTACTGAAGTTTTCATCGTATCGTATTTTTATGGTTATAAATTTATTTCGATACAAACTTGCGAAAGAAACTTATGATACGCGACCGAATAAAACTACTCGTACGCATTTGTTTAAAAGAACGCGTACGAATAATTACAAAACAATGAATTACAGCGCCTTGCGAAAATCAGTAGGAGTAAAACCGGTATGCTTTTTAAAAGCAGTATTAAAAGAAGATTTTGAATTAAAACCTACTTCATACAGAATTTCTAAAATGGTTACTTTACTTTTTGCAACATCTTTTAAAATATTCTTTGCATTTTCGATACGATAGGCATTAATAAAATCATAAAAATGCTGTTCTAATTTATGATTGATTAAAAGCGATAAATCTCGTACCGGAATTTGAATATCATTTGAAACATCTTGTATGGTCAAAGAAGGATTAAGAAACGGTTTTTCTTCATTCATATACTGCTGCAGTTTCAATAATTCTTCACTATACTCTTTTTCGGTTACAGCTGTAGGCGCATTAACTTTTTCTTCAGAAACAATGTCTCTAACTAGTTTTAATTTTGAATCGATATTCCTGAATAAATCTGGATTATTTAAAGCTTTAAATAAATACCAGCAAATAATAAAGGGCTGCATTACCATAATTCCAGCTTTTATCCATTCAGAGATATCTGGATATTCAGAAAACTTAAAAATATTTTTTACAATAGCAACTACATACAAGATTGAAAGAAGGGTTGCAAACTGAAATAACCAATTATAGGAATTAATATGTGTGCCGGCATTATTTTCTAGATACAGCTTTTTTGCTCTTTTTAATAACATAAAAATGGCCGCAAAATAAACAATGATCTGAACATGAATTAAAACATGAATAAACTGCAATTCGATCATGCTTTTACGATTTATTATAAAATCCAATTTCGAAGCATCATCTACAGCATAGAAACGCGGTATCAAAACAGCATTTACAATTAAAAACGGAACCGCATGTAAAAGATATTTCGGCTTAAGTTTAAAATCAGAATAGGAAACGGATAATACATATAAATAAAAAATTGGAATTTGAAGAAACGCAATTGTAGTTCTGAATATTCCTAAATTTGAAGGTCTGTCGAACATTAATCCGAACATAGGCTCACTTGAATCGATTGCATTTATTAATAGAAAAACAGCAAAAAGAATATTGCTTGTTTTGTCTTTTGTTTTAACTGTGAGCAGAAAAAATATTAGCAATAATGAAATGAACAAAGTAATTATGGTTGCAACAATTAATAAATTAATCTTATCCATTTTTGTTTTTTAGTGGTATTATTGTTTATAATTATAACCTGCTTATTTAGATCTGCCTCCAAACATTAGTACATTTTTCTGACCGTACTTCAGCGGTAAGCTTGTTCTTTTTCAAAGCGAATATATGAAATATTTTCGCTTTTTATTATTTCCTTTTTCTTGAAAAAGAAATAATTTCTTACTGTTATATTATTCTTTTTTCTTAAAATCAAGCAAAAAAAGCAAAACTCTGAAATTCTGCTTTCTACGCTCTTTACTCTTATTTTACTGATTTAAAAAGAGTTTCAAGTGTAGATTTTTTCTGATTCACTAATATCAATTGACTTTTATCATTTAAGAAAATCATATCTATAAACTCCTTGTCTGGATTAAATTTATATTTTTTCAGCTCTGCAAAATTTCTTTGCACCAGCTTTAACTTCTCGGCACTATTTGTCGAAACAATTATAACCTTAGTAAGCGGTGTTTTTTTCATTTTGTCAATACTTGCTTCTGTTAATTCAGAATCAAATTCGGTTCTGGAACGATAACGAAACATTTTTCTTATTGTATTTACGTCTTCTTCTTTTTCAGAAATTACATATCTATAAGCCATAATATTATCTAGCTCATTTATCCAATTCGGGAAGTTGGTTTCATACTGCTTGATGTAATTATCTATAAAACTTCTGTCAATTCCTTTCTTTTGATTAATGTACTCTATAACCAATGGATAAATTTGTTTTGCCATAAGACTGATATATTTTCTATTATACCAATCTCCATCATCAATTTTCCCGTCTAATTGTTCATAAACATATCCATTTCCTAATGCCGTTGCCAAAACTTCATTCATCAACTGATAAGCATAATTACTGCACTTTGATTTATTCTGTTTAAAATAAGAATCTATATTTTTTTTTACTTCGAGCGATTCTTCGTCATAAATGATATGATACGTTTCATGCAGCATAACACTAAATAAATCTTTGTATGAATCTAAATCAGTCTGCACGGCACTAATAAAGTTATTACAAAACGCCTGCGCAGTAAATCCTTTAGAATTAGGCAGCGGATAAAAAGCTATTTCGAATGGAATTGAAGTATCCCAGCTTGAATTATAAAATGTAAGCCCGGTTTGAAAATACTTTTCCATGTCATGTTCGTTCGAATATTTTGTAATTTCTACAATTTGTTTTTCGAATTTCTCTTTGTTTGGATTATAAATCAGCTCGTTGTAAATAGGCGTAAATTCTGAAATACTTTCTGCCAAGTCATTCAGCGTTTTATTAGGAATGAAACCGATTGAACGTATTTTGAAATCTTTTAAATTATCAGTTTCAATCAAGTTCTTTTTCAGTAAATCTTCTGTCTGCATCGACTTTTTTAAGCCGTAAGGATAATCCTCAAATGGAAAACTATAGTAAATATTTAAAAGGTCAAACTTTGAAGCTATACTTTTGTATTTTTCCGTATAATATTTTGATTTTTGAAATTCTGTTTTAAAAACATTCTCTGGAGAGTTCTCAGAAAGATTTTGTAAAAAAACAAAAACAGCCAATTGTTCTGAGTATTTAATTTTAAAAACTGCCTTTTGTCCAAATGCTAAAGTTGTCAAAAGTAAAAACAAGAGCCAAAGTTTATTTTTCATACAATCCTATTAGGGTTTAAAATAATTTGCAGAATTATGTATTAAATTCTATTTGTTAAAAATCGAGCTAAAGAGTTTACTCAAAATACATCTTTTTAAACCCTTAATGAACCGCGAAATCCTCTCGCTGCATAATACGAATCTGCTCCGTTATGATATACAAAAACAGTATTATAACGAAAATCTGAAAAAACAGCACCCCCGAGTTTTCTAATATCCGCAGGCGTTTTGATCCAACTTGAAGTTTTGGCATCAAACTTACCCAATTTCTGCAGCTCTTTGTATTCTGATTCATTCAAAATTTGAATTCCCATTTCCTCTGCCATATTTATCGCACTGTCTTTAGGTTTGTGTTCTTTTCTTTTTTCAAGTGCTTCATGATCGTAACAAATGCTTCGACGTCCTTTTGGGCTTTCTGGTGAACAGTCATAAAAAATATATTCGTCCGTTTTCGCATCATAACCTACAACATCTGGTTCACCTTCTGTTCTTTCCATTTCATCAAGCGACCATAATTTCTCTGGATTTGCTTTTAGTTTTGCTTCGACTTTACTCCAATCAATTCCTTGATGTCTATTAAGATTTTTCAAAAAACGAGTTTCCAAAACCTTAAGTAGTTCTTCGGTTCCTTCTGGCGATAGTTTATTAGCAGTATTCATGATCTTTTATTTTTTATTTTGAACATTTCCTTAAATAAATTAATCTTTCAATCCTTTTCTTTCTAAAATCTGAGGAATATTTTTCTCCACTCTTGATTCTCTGGTTTTAGATTGTTTGGGCTGCGAAAAATGCAATAAATAGGCTCGTTGTCTTCCAGGTGTTAATGCCTGAAATGCTTTTTTAAGTTAGGCATTTCATCTAACTTCTTTTGAAATTCTTCTGAAACCTCAAAATCGGTTGTCTCTTTCAATTCAACTTTCAAACCCGCTTTTTCAATTTCGATTGCCTGATAAATGTAGGTTTTCAAAATCGTCTTTTGATCGATTATTTCTTTAAGATTCGTAAATCTAATTTGACGCGCTGCCTGAACATTTTCAGATTGTTGAATTAAAATACCGTTAGTATCTTTTAATAAAGCGCCTTTAAAAAATAAAAAAGCACAATACTCTTTAAACTCATGTATTAAAACAATATTGCTTTTTCCTAAAGTATAACAAGGGGTTCCCCACTTTAATTCTTCGGTAAGCTGACAATCGAGGGCAATTTCTCGAAGTTGTTCCAATTCCTTTTGCCACTTTTCGACTTTATCAAAATAAAAATCAACTTTAGGATTCTCGTTGCCTTTTGTCATGAAATTTCACTTTAGGTTAGTACCTTTTTAAACTCTATACTTTTGCTAATTTAGAAAAAATCCTATTAAAGAAATATGTTCTTTAATTATTTAAAAAAGCATAATAAACGAATGGGCCATTAAAACTTGGATAAAATACTATTCAACCAAACAAATCTCGAAAACAGTTTTTCCATTTTCGCTTTTATTTGCAATATAGCCGCCGTGTGCTTCAACAATGTTTTTAGATAATGTTAAACCAATTCCTGCACCTTCATTTCTTGTTGTAAAAAACGGCAGGAATATTTTGTTTTCTATTTCCTTTTCTACTCCAATTCCAGTATCAATTATTCTGATAAAAGTTCTGTTTTCTTTGGCTTCAGCCGAAATTATAATTTGCTTTTCGTTGCTGTTTTTTAAAGCATGAATCGAATTTGTGAGCAAATTAATTAATACTTGTTCCATTTGATGCGCATCAACATTAATCCTGTATTTAAACGAAATTGTATTTACTATATTTATTTGCTGCTCAACAAATAATGGATTCATAATTTGAATGCAATTATCAATTAAATACTGCAGTTCTGTTTTCTCTTTTTGGGGAGAAGGCAGCATGGCAAGTTTTCGATAACCTTCGACAAATTTTTGCAAATGATCGCTTCTTCTCAGCATAGTTTCGACACTATTTTTTACATCTTCTAAGTCTTCTGCTGACAGCGAATCTTGATCGACTAAATCTTGTAAATTTTGGCAAATAGATCGAATTGGCGTTATTGAATTTAAAAGTTCATGCGAAATGACTTTCATTAAATTTACCCAGGCTTCTTTTTCTTTTTTCTCGACAACGTTCTGAATCGAATCGAGGAGTACAATACAATAATCACGTTCAAAAATTTCAGTTCGCGAAGCCTGTAAAACAAATGTCTGCTGATTTTGTTCGTTTACCCTAATTTCTATTGATGTTTTTATTTCCTGAAAATCATCCTTTTCAATGATTTCACATAAAGCAGGAAGCTGGTTTTTAAGATATTTCCATCTTGAAACTTTTGGAACATTAAAATAGGAGGAAAAATAATCGTTCATTAAAAAAACATTCCACTCCTTTTCTTGCTTTTGCAGAATAACAATTCCAGTTTCAATATTATTTAGAATTGAACGATAAATAATATCTTTCGAAACCTGTTCATTTTGTCTGTTCTTCATCGTATCATACAATTGAAACAGTTCTGTATAATTTTTATCAATTTTATGTTTAGTAAAATCTGACGTGAAATCATTTTGCAAAATCGATGAAATGGTTTTGTCATAGAGCAAAATAAAATTGCGGACATAAAAATACATTTCACGAGCTATTAGGAAAACTATAAAAAGTCCAAAAATACCAGTAAACAGCAATCCTATTTTAAAAAAATAAATAGAAAATTCGATTCCAATGACAATTAAAATCAATCGGAAAAACAGCAATTTATAAGTTTGAAAAGTTTTAAACATATTAACTAATATTGATATTATACTTCTCTAGACGTCGGTACAACGATCCCCTTGACAATCCCAAATCATCAGCCGTTTTACTAATATTATTGCCGTTTTTAAAAAGTGCTTTTTCTATAGCCGTTTTTTCTACCGAAGAAAGCTGAATGTCATCTGCGCTTTCATCATAAGGCGTTATAATTTCTAAATCCAAATCAGAAACAGAAATGAGATTGTTTTCGCAAAGAATTACTGCGCGTTCAATTTTATTTTCCATTTCACGAATATTTCCATTCCAAGCATGTTTTTCAATTTGTTCCAAAACTTTTTTATCAAAAGTAATTTCACCTCTTCCATACTTTGCTGCCATTTTTTCTAAAAGATATTCTGCCAGCGGAATTTTATCTTCGTTTCGTTCTCTTAACGGAGGCAGAACAATTTCCATAGTATTGATTCGATAATACAAATCTTCCCTGAAATTTTTATCGGCAGCTTCTAATTTTAAATTTAAATTGGTTGCCGTAATAATCCTCACATTTAATGGTCTGGCTTTTGTTTCACCCAATCTTGTCACTGTTTTAGTTTGAATAACCTGCAATAATTTTGATTGCAGATGCAAAGGCACATTTCCTATTTCATCTAAAAAAATAGTTCCATTTTGCGCCATCTCAAAACGTCCCGGCGTATCGATTTTAGCATCGGTAAAAGCACCTTTTGCATAACCAAACAATTCACTTTCAAAAATATTTGAATTCAACGAACCTAAATCAACCGCAATAAAAGGATTGTTTTTTCTTTCGGATTTAGTGTAAATATGATGTGCAAGAACAAATTTTCCCGTTCCGTTTTCGCCAAGAATCAAAACATTAGCATCTGTTTTTGCCACTTTATCGGCCAATAAATATGCCTTTTTTATAATCTCTGAAGTTCCTATGAAAAAGTCATTTTCAATTGCGGCCGTTTTTTGTTTTTTCTGATCTTTTCTAGATTTATCAACAGCTTGTTTTACTGATTCTAATAGTTTTATATTTTCCCATGGTTTTAAAATATAATCAAAAGCTCCAGATTTTAATCCTTCAACAGCAGTTTCGACTTTACCAAAAGCAGTCATTAAAATCACAACGGTTTTTGGAGAAAGTGTTTTTATCTCTTTTAAAAGATACAAGCCTTCTCTTCCATCTTCAAAACCAATTCTGTAATTCATGTCGAGTAAAACAACATCAATACTTTTTTCTGATAATAATTCGACAATATTTTTTGGATTATTGAGTGTATAAATCTCTTCAAAGTACTTTTTTAAGTACACTTTTGATGCAAAAAGAATGTCTTCCTGATCGTCGATGATTAATATAGAAGCGTTTGTTTTTTTCATTTTTGTTCGGTTTTGGACGAAAGCTGTCCATTTGTGGACAGTTTAATTGGTATCGAAAAAATAAAAACGTAAAAATAAAGCAGTTACAGATTTTAATTTTTTGGCACGAAAATCACATTTAGACTAATAAATCATCAAATATGAGAATCTTTTTTGCTGGTAAAAGTAACAAAAATAGACATTTATCAATTATATTGTAAACATCTTAATTTTTGAACTGTTTCTTTTACTTCGGCACTAAAAATAATCATCAAACATCAATCTTTAAAACAGCATTTATGATCAGTATCACAAAACTTTCAAAAACTTTTAGAACTGAAGAAGTAGAAACAAAAGCATTAAGCGAAATTTCCTTAACAATAAATGAAGGCGACTTTATTTCGATTATGGGACCTTCTGGAAGTGGAAAATCGACCTTATTAAATATCATTGGGCTATTAGACAGCGCCTCCGATGGAAGCTATAAATTATTGGATCGAGAAATGATTGGCACTAATGAAAAAGTAAAAACGAAAGTTCGAAAAGAAAACATTGGTTTTATTTTTCAGAATTTTAATTTAATTGATGAATTATCAGTTTATGATAATATTGAACTGCCGTTGCTTTACAATAAATTGCATTCTTTTGAAAGAAAGAAAAAAGTAGAAGATATTGCAGCTATATTAGGCATTTCGCATCGTTTAAAACATTTTCCGAAGCAGTTGTCTGGAGGCCAGCAGCAGCGTGTTGCCGTAGCAAGAGCTTTGATTAATGATCCTAAAATTATTCTTGCCGATGAACCGACTGGAAATCTAGACAGTAAAAACGGAAATGAGGTAATGGAATTGCTAACTGATCTTCATGCAAGCGGGGCAACAATTTTAATGGTAACGCATTCTGATTATGATGCTTCGTTTTCGCAAAAAACAATTTTAATGAAAGACGGAATCATTCTTTCAGAAAAATTAAATCATAAAAATGTTGATGTTTTCGCAACAACTTTAAACAACTAAGATCATGCTGAAAAACTGGATTAACATATTTGTATATCACATCAAAAACAACAAAGTCTTTACAGCTTTGAATGTTTTGGGTTTAAGCATTGGAATCGCGGGATTAATTTTTGCGATTTTATACTGGAATGACGAACAGAGTTATGATCAATGGAATCCTAATAAAGACAATGTCTTTTTGGTAGCAAATCAAATGGATCCTACTACATATTGGGCTGCAAGTTCTGCTCCGATAGGATCTACAATAAAAAATACAAATCCTGAGGTCGAATCTTATTGTTATGTAAACGGAAATTACGAGAATGAAATCATTCATTATGACGGCAAAAAAATACAATCTGACAAAATTCTTGTAGCGCAAAAAAACTTTTTTGATTATTTCCCCTATCAATTTATAGAAGGAAATGCAAAAACAGGTTTACCAGATGGCAACAGCATTTGTTTATCTGAAGATTTGGCCGCGCAGCTTTTTGGAAACAAAAGTGCATTTGGCAAAAAAATAGTTTTGCAAGATCAGGTTTTGGTTGTTAGAGGTGTTTATAAACTAGACAAAAAGTCGATTTTCAATCCTTCTTGTGTAGTCAATTTTATGGATTTAAGAGTAAAGAATACCATTCAGCAATGGGGAAATTTTCAATTTATTCTTTTATTAAAACTAAAAAATCCAACTGATACTGGTTTAATTACCAAAAGTCTATCTAAAGTTTATTATGATAACATGATGGTACCTCAAGCCAAATTTCAAGGTATGGCTCCAGAAGAGTTTATAAAAAAATATGGACAAGTAAAACCTCATTTAGAATCTTTAGCTTCTATTCGTTTGCATACCAAAACTGGCGGCCTTATAGAAACCAACGGAAATTATCAGCTTTTATTAATCTTTGTTGGTTTATCAATTTTAATCTTGATATTATCTATTGTCAATTACATTAATTCTGCTACTGCAAATGCTGTAAAAAGAGCAAAAGAAATTGGTGTCCGAAAAGTTATTGGAGCTTCTAAAGCGAATATAATACAACAGTTTATTTTTGAAACGGCTATAATTTTATTGTTCTCCATTTTAATATCTCTTGTAATTGTCGAACTTTCAATTCCTTATTATAATGCTTTCTTAGAAAAAAACTTGGTATTGCAAGGCGGACAATTCTACATGCAATTAGCTGTTATTTTTGTTGTAACTGTGATCGTCACTGGAATATTTCCTGCAATTTATGTTTCGAATTTTGAAGTTTTAAAAGTCTTAAGAGGCAATTTTATTCGAAGTAAAAGTGGTGTTTGGCTTCGCAACGGAATGTTGATATTTCAATTTGCCGTAGCAGCTTTCTTTATTATTGGGTCTTACATTGTATATCAGCAAATTGATTATATGAATTCTAAAGATTTGGGTTTTAACGGAAACCAGATTCTTGACATCTCTTATCGAAACATCTATGGCGAAAAAATTACAGATAAAAATCAATTTACTAAATACAATACTATTAAAAACCAATTGCTTCGTATAAAAGGCGTAAAACAAGTTGCAGGCGGTGGCTTTGTTATGGGAAGAGGTGCTAAATCTGTAATTTCATATCATTATAAAGACATAAATATAGACGGGAGTAATATTCCTATTGATTTTGGACTTCTTGAAATGATGAAAATAAAAATAGTTAAAGGACGCTATTTAAATCCCGCATATTCTCAGGATACCATTAATTCGATGTTAATTAATGAAACCGCTTTAAAATTATTAAACGAGAAAGATCCTATTGGTAAAAAAATAAATTGGGATGGAAAAGAAGCTATTATCGTGGGAGTTGTAAAAGATTTCAATATTGGACATCCTGGCGAAGCTGTACCTCCAATGTCAATTTTTCATTTTAAAAGTGTATCGTGGTTTAGCGGCCTTTTGAACAATATTTATATAACAGCAGATCCTAAAACTATGCAGCAGACTATTGCTGATATAGAAAGTTTATGGTTAAAGAAAGTTGATACAGAATATCCTTTTATATATGACTTTGTAGATAAGGAATACAAAAGATCTTATAGCGGTTATGTAAAACAAAAGAATCTTTTTTCGTTACTAAACGTGATTGTCATTGTAATTGCTCTTATTGGTTTATTTGCACTGGCTTCTTACTCCATAGAAAGACGTATGAAAGAAATCGCTATTCGAAAAACGCTTGGCGCCGAAACGAATGTTTTATTAAAGGAACTTTGCAAACAATATATTCTTTTTAGTATTATAGGATTTCTGATCGCATTATTTCCTGCTTACTATTTATTAAGCAAATGGTTAGAAAATTTTGTTTACAGAGTTTCTATTTCGATTTCTCCATTTTTAATTGGTTTTATCATTTTACTGCTTCTCACCCTTGCAGTAGTACTTTCGAGAGCGTATCAGGCTACCAAAGTTGATGTTTTACGATATTTAAAATACGAATAATCTAATTGCTTTTAAACTGCCTGCCACTATTCACCAAAAACTCCTTAATTTTTTTAAGGAGTTTTTTTAATTAAGACCGTTTTAAAATTTAATTTACGACTAACATAATTAAAATAATCCTTTTACAATTCCTCTTTTAGATTGTTTTATAAAATCAAGAATCATGTTTCTTTCTACACTTTCTTCAAATTGACTTTCAATTAATGCTAACGCTAAAGTTGTATTTCTCTTTTCTTGAAAAATAATTCGATAAATTTCTTTTAGTTCGTTTATTTTCTCAATTTCAAATTTTCTTCTTTTCAGGCCAACGCTATTCAAACCAACATAACTCAAAGGTTCATGTGCAGCTGTAATATATGGAGGAACATCCTTTACAACCCTGCTCATTCCAGAAATCATGCTATGGTCACCAATATTTGAAAATTGATGTATGGCTGATAAACCGCTGATAATAGACCAATCTCCAACAGTAACCTCGCCCGCCAATCCAACATTAAAACCAATGACACAATTATTTCCAATAAAACAATCATGTCCAATATGAGCATTAGCCATAATCAAATTATGATCGCCAATTTTTGTTTTACCTTTAGAAGCTGTTCCCTTATTTATCGTTACGAACTCACGAATAATTGTTTCATTTCCAATCTCAAGTAATGAATATTCGCCTCTAAACTTCAAGTCTTGTGGATTTCCAGCTATTACTGACCCCGAATGAATTTCGCAGTTCTCACCAATTCTTGCACCGTTCAACAAAGTAACATTATTACCAATCCGAGTATTATCCCCTATAATAACATCATTTTCAATAGTGGAAAAATTTCCAATATGAACATTGTTTCCAATAACGGCAGTATTTCCAATTACAGTATTTTTCAATATTTACCAATTTAATAAGAATACAAATATTGAAAAAAAGAAAATACCATTTCTTGACATAATGTCAAGTAATTGAAGCCCGTATTCTACTTAAAGTTTCCTGACTAACACCAATAAGTGAAGCAATATCTTTTAACTTGGCTTTTTTTATAATTTGAGGAAATGACTCAAGAAGATATAAATACTTATGTTGAGCTGTCATTAATCTAAACTGATGATGAAACTCATTAATCTTAGAAAGATAAAGTCGAAGTAATTTTAAGTGAAAACTAGAAAATAATGGATAGCGTAGCAAAATTTGCTCATCATCAAAAGATAAAGAGTATACAGTAGTTTCATCTGAAGTCTGAAAAATCTCAAATGATGGTTTTTGCTCAAAAAAACTACTCATCGAAGTAACAAATTGATTGTCGGTATAAATCCATTTTGTAACCTCCACACTTTCTACTATAGAAAAACGTCGTATAGTACCGGATTTAATAAAATAGATTTTATCACATACTTTTCCTTCCTCAACAATTAATTCATTTTTCTTAAACTTTTCTTCAACAAAATATTCTTTTATTGCATCTTCGGTTTCGTGATCCAGCTTTTGAAAGCTATTAATTACATTTATTAGTTCCTTCATGTCCCAAATTATCTGAAACAAATTTATGAATATAACTAACAAGCATCAAAATTTCTTTTTAATCAAACAAAAGTACATTCCTAAATAAAATAAAAGCTTCTAAATAACTTCTTTCATCCCAATACAATATTGTGCATAAAAACAAAAAACAGCTTTAAAACAGCTGAAAACTAAAATCGTAACGGTTGCTTTCGACTGCTGAGATAGTATGATATATTTTAGGAATGATTTTCAAAACATTA
>NZ_NRQV01000052.1:0-18714 GCF_004119505.1 Flavobacterium sp. YO64
ATAAACTTTAGTGGTTTATTTAAAAGTATCAGCAACTATTTTATTGTTGTTATTATAGTTTGAATCTTGTATCGTTTATAAATGTTCTATTTAAAAAAATGAGCCGTATCTTCATTCATTAAAAAACGTAAACAATTAAAAAAACTATACTTGATATAAACTCTCTAAGGAGTTGCAATTTTAGAACTTTAAATTGCTATTATGTTTATGGCATTGTTACGAAATCATAATGTTTAAGAATTTTAATAGAAATTCAAACGAACTATTTCACACTCTCTTTTAGTAATCATATCAAGAAATGGACATATCTTAAATAAAAAATGGCTGTCGTTTTATGACAGCCATTTTTATATTATAAACTTAAAATAACAGCAAGTTCCTCGTAACTTCTAAAGAGTTTTGCTCCTTCTTTTTCTAAATCTGCATCATTATATCCGTTTGCAAAACCATACACTTTAAAACCGCCATCCATTCCGGCTCGTACACCTGCGACGCTGTCTTCGATCACAATGCAGTCTTTTACATCAAAACCCATTTCTTTGGCAGCGTGCAAAAAAATTCCCGGTTCTGGTTTCCAACTCCCTATTTGATAAGAACTAAAAAGCTTATCCTCGAATTTACCCAGCAAACTAGCAACTTCAAGATTTAAACAAATCTTTTCGACCGGCCCGCTTGAAGCAACACAATACGGAATTGTAAGTTTATCTATAAACTCAATAACACCTTCCATTGGTTTAACCTGCGTTTTAAAAGCATCAAAACTTCTCTGACGAAATTCTGTTTCAAAAGTTTCTGGAAGTTCTTTATCAATAGTTTCTTCTATATATCTGAAACAATCTTTTAACTTACGACCGTTGAAATTGCGATAAGCGTCTTCAATTTTCATTTCAAATCCATGTTCTGACGCCATTTCAAGCAATACTCCGTTGCCAATTTTCTCTGTATCTACTAACACACCATCACAATCGAAAATAATACATTTAACCATTTTTATTGATTTTCATTTAATTATAATTTTAACTCGCACAAAAGTGAAGTCTTGTAAATTACAGAATATAATTCATTTAACTGCCGCATTATTATAGATGACAAAAAATTACTTTTTGACTGGAGAATAATTCTCTTTCAAAATTATTTCAAGCGGCATATAATGCGTGGGCTCTGCATCTTCTTTTAAAACCATTTTTTTATACAAATACTGAATTGCCATATAACCTTGATCTTCGGGTCTTTGATTAATCAAAAAATCAATTACGCCTTTATTTAAGTATTCTATGTTTTCTTTTAATAAATCGTAGCCAATAATTCGAATACCTTTTATATTGTTTTGTTCTAAAAATTGAGCGGCAATATAGGCTCTTGAATTAGGCACGAAAATGCTGCTTATTCCAGAAAACATTTCAAGATTTAGCTCATCAACACTTGAATCTTTTAAAGTAACTTCAGAAAATTTAAAATTTGTAAGTTCATTATTGTCTTCAAAAAAAGAATAAAATCCCTTTATTCGCTGCAAATAAACGGATGTACTTTCTATTTCTCGAGTAATTTTAAAAATCAAAATATTCCTTTGATTTTTTACTGCAAAGCTAATGAGTCTTCCCGCCAAATAACCGCTCTGAAAAGCATCTTGACCTACATAAGCATATTCATCATTGTTTGAAATATTGGAATCGATCATCACAACAGGAATATTCTTTTTTTTGTATTCGTTTAAAAACTGAACGGAATCTTCATGAAAAATGGGTGCAAAAAGCAATCCGTCGCACTCAAAATCCATCACTTTTTTTACTGATTCTTTAAAAGAAGCCGTATTATAATCATAATAGAAATAATCCAAAACAATTCCGAATTTACTAAACTCAGCAGCGGCTTTTTCTATTCCGTCTGTCTGACTGCGCCAATATTCAAGATTTTCATGTTTAGGAAGAAAAACCGCAAAATGAAACTTCTTATTTAAAGCCAGATTACTCGCCAAAATATTACGTTTATAACCAAATTCTTCGATTATAGCATTGACTTTATCTACAGTTTCTTGTGCTGCTTGTCCGCGATTATGAATAATTCGGTCAACAGTTCCTGGAGAAACATTAGCTAATTCGGCAATTTTCTTTATTGTTATGATATTGATTCTTTTTAAGTTAAAATGATAAAAGCACTATTATAAAATTCTATTTTTTTAAGCAAAAATAGGTTGTTATACTTTACATTTTACATACATTTGTAAAACACCGTGTGCGTACACGTAAAATTACACATTATATATAAACAGCAGAAGCTTTTATACTATTTATTTCAAAAACAAAAAATTAAATCTTACCTCATGATAATAGATTCATTACATAATGCAGCAAAATATTACGGTCTGCATCCCAATTTTCAAAAAGCTTTTGAATACGTTAGCCAAACTGATATTGCCAGCCTTGAAACTGGTTCGTTTGAAATCTGTGAAGGTCTAAAACTTATAGTTATTCATGGTGATGGAAGTACAAGAGAAGAAAGCATCAAAGGATTTGAATGTCATGATAAAAACATTGATATTCAAATTTCGATACAAGGTCCTGAAACTTTTGCTTGGAAGCCAAGAGAAAAATGTACAAAACCAAATGGTGATTACAGCGACGAAAGAGATGTACGTTTTTTCTATGATAAACCAGATATGTTTTTTGAATTGCAGGAAAAGCAATTTGCCATTTTATTTCCTGATGATGTTCACGCTGCTATGATTGGCGAAGGTTTTTTGAAAAAACTGGTTTTTAAAGTAAAGATCTAATTCCCCTTCAGGAAAAATCCAAATTTTAAATTCCAAATTCCAAATAAAGAACTTAAACTATTATTTTTTAAAAATTTGGAATTTAAAGTATTGGGATTTAAACATTAATAAATTATAAAATAGATATGGATTCAATATTTAATCTAAAAGGAAAAATTGCGCTTATTACAGGCGGTGCGGGTGTGTTAGGAAGTAATTTCGCAAACGTTTTGGCGAAACAGGGTGTTATAGTTGGGATCGTTTCTCAATCTATTGAAAAAGCAGAAAAAACGGTACAGCATATAAAATCAAATGGCGGAGAAGGTTTTGCGATTCAAGCCAATGTTTTGAATAAAGAAGAATTAGAAAAAGCAAAAGACTTTATTGTTGAAAAATACGGTCGTCTAGATATTTTAATTAATGCTGCGGGCGGCAATATGCCGGGAGCAACTGTACAACCGGATCAAGCTGTTTATGATATGAAAAGCGATGATTTACAAAAAGTTGTTGACTTGAACATCATAGGAACTATGCTTCCAACTCAGGTTTTTTCGGAGCTTTTTGCAAAACAGAAATCAGGAAATATCATCAATATTTCATCGGCATCAGCGCAAAGACCATTAACACGAGTTGTGGGATATTCAGCTTCAAAAGCGGCAATCGACAATTTTACACAATGGATGGCGGTTGAATTAGCACAGAAATATGGCGAGGGAATTCGCGTAAATGCTATTTCACCTGGATTTTTTATTGGAGAACAAAACCGAGCTTTATTATTAACTCCTGAAGGAAATCTGACTCCAAGAGGTGAAAAAATTATCGACCATACGCCAATGGGAAGATTTGGAACGCCAGAAGATATTGACGGCGCTCTTTTATTCTTATGCAGTGATATGTCAAAATTCGTAACGGGAACAATCTTAAAGGTTGACGGCGGATTCGCAGCTACGAGTATTTAACAAACTAAATTACAAAACAACATAATACAAAATGGAACAAACATTAAGATGGTTCGGACCAAATGATCCTGTTTCTTTACAAGATATTGCACAAACTGGAGCAACCGGAATTGTAACTGCTTTACATCATATTCCAAACGGAGAAGTTTGGAGCGTAGACGAAATCAATAAACGAAAAATTGAAATTGAATATCAAGACGGTGATCCTAAAAAAGGCGTTTCAGGGTTAACTTGGTCAGTTGTAGAAAGTATTCCTGTACATGAAGACATTAAAAAACAAACTGGAAATTATCTTCAATACATTGAAAACTATAAGGAAAGCATTCAAAATTTGGCTTTGTGCGGTATTCAATGTGTCTGCTATAATTTTATGCCGGTTTTAGACTGGTCTAGAACTGATTTATCTTATACGGTTGAAGACGGATCGAAAGCGCTTCGTTTTGACATTAATGCTTTTGCGGCTTTTGAATTGTTTATTTTAAAAAGGCCTGGTGCTGAAAAGGAATATTCACCAGAGCAGACTCAAAAAGCGAAAAGTTATTTTGAAGTGATGACTGATGAGGATAAGATAAAATTACAGCAAAACATTCTGGCTGGGCTTCCAGGCGCTGAAGAAGCTTATACTGTTGAGGATTTTTTAATTACATTAAGTGCTTATAATCATATTGATAGACAGGCTTTAAAAGATAATTTGTTTTACTTTTTAAAGCAGATTATTCCAGTTGCAGAGAGTAAAGGTGTTTTGATGGCCATTCATCCTGATGATCCTCCTTACCCAATTTTAGGCTTGCCAAGAGTGGTAAGTACTGAGGAAGATTTGATAGAATTAATGAACGCAGCACCTTCAAAATCAAACGGATTTACGATGTGCACAGGTTCATACGGCGTTAGAGCCGATAATGATTTACCTGGAATTGTAAGACGTCATGGAGATAAAATGAATTTCATTCACTTAAGAAGTACACAGAGAGATGAAGAAGGCAGTTTTTATGAAGCAAATCATCTTGAAGGCGATGTAGATATGTATGAAGTGGTAAAAGCAATTCTAGAGGTTGAAAAAAGAAACAACAGCAAACTGCCGATGCGTCCAGATCACGGACATCAAATGCTGGATGATTTAAAGAAAAAAACAAATCCAGGATATTCTGCAATTGGACGATTACGTGGTTTAGCTGAATTAAGAGGACTTGAAATGGGAATTAAAAAATCTCTTTAAAATTTTTCAATGTTGTTTTAGACTAAATTTAAGAGTCATTACCAATTCATTAACAAAAAACTAATTGTATTGATGTGATTTTTATTGACTATTAACTTACTTTGTACTTATTCTAAAAATTGTAATCCTATGAAAAAATTAAGTTTACTTGCAGTTACTTTATTTGCTGCATTTACAGTTCAAGCTCAGGAAGTTGTAAAATTTGCTCCACTGGATGCAAGTCCTGTAGATATTTCTTATTTTCCTAACAAAGCTGTTAAGTTCAAAAAAACTGATAATCCAGCTCCTGTTGTCAAAGTTACCTATGCAAGACCGTCTGTAAAAGGACGTACTATTTTTGGTGATTTAATAAAATATGGAGAAGTTTGGAGAGTTGGTGCTAATGAAAATACAGAAATTAAATTTTACAAACCTGTAACTATTGGCGGTAAAAATGTTCCTGCAGGAACTTATAGTTTATTTGCAATTCCTGAAAAAGACAAATGGACGATTATTATCAACAAAGAACTTGATTTATGGGGTGGTTATGCATATGACGAAAGTAAAGATGTTGTTCGAGTATCTGTTCCTGTAAAACCTGTTTCTACAGTTATCGAAGCTTTATCGATTGCTTTTACATCACAAGGCACACAGCAAATTTGGTAATTGGATGGGATAAAACAACGGTTGAACTGCCTATTACAATTAAATAATTAGCATTATTATATACAAAAAAAAAGAGACTTTAAAAGGTCTCTTTTTTTATCTAAGCTAATTGATTCTTATGTTATTACTTTTTCAAGGTTAAAGCATAATTCAGCTCTGATTTGATTATTTTTTTCTCTCGATCTAACATATATACTTTCTCAGGATCTGCGCTGTAATAACCGTAATAAATCTGGTTCTCTGCCGGTTTATCCCAATTCAATACATAGATTGTCCCGTTTGGATCGTTTTCTAAACCTCTTTCGGTATTAAAAGTTCCTTTTTCTACAAACTCTTTTTCAGGGGATTTTCCTTTGTATACGGTAAACAATTCGAACTTATGGCTTTCCATAGTGCCATCTCCTTGATAAATTTTTAGAACAGTTTCTATACCGCTGCAATCTGCACACGGTAATAATCCTTCATAAACATCAACCTTCGCGGCTGTGCTTTTTTCAGTACTTACTGTTGTTGAATCTTTCACAGCAGTTTCTACTGTATCTTCCTTCTTTTTAGAATTGCAAGATGAAATCAGCGTTGCAATTACTAATACAATACATAGTTTTCTCATAATAATTATAGCTAATATTTAATTCAAATATAAAGAAATCTCTTATTCTATTATTCAAAACCTCCAAATTGTAAAGAAAATATTCCGTTATAATTATCCTATTAATTATTTTTTCTGACACTAGCGATTGTATAACTAAGTTTTGTATTTTTATAGAAAGCAAAATATTATAGTTAACTTAAATAAAAAACTAAATGGGAAAATTTGTAATTACTAAAAGAACCAATGGTGAATTTCAATTTAATTTGAAAGCTGGTAACGGCCAGACAATTTTAACAAGTGAAGGCTATACAACAAAAGCGGCCTGCACAAACGGAATCGAATCTGTAAAAACAAACTCACAAGATGATGGTCGTTATGACAGAAAAGAATCCAGCAATGGAAAACCGTATTTTAATTTAAAAGCCAGCAATGGACAAATAATTGGTTCAAGTGAAATGTATGAAAGTGCAGCTGCAAGAGAAAACGGAATTGAATCTGTAAAGAAAAACGCTCCTGACGCAGTTGTTGATGATCAAACATCATAAAAAATATAAAACAAAAACGAGGTGTAAAATACCTCGTTTTTTCATTGTTATATAAACTAATTCTATAAAAAACTCACCTCTTAATCTAACAAGAATACAATCAACCCTCTTGCACCATGTGCTCCCAAAACCAATGACTGTTCAATATCGGCAGTTTTAGACGGCCCAGCAATAAAAGTTCCAAAACCATATTCCTGATTTCCGATTCTTTCATAAGCTTGCTGCATGGTTCTGATAATATCATTTTTATGAACAATTATCGCTAAATACTGCGCAATAAATGGTGCTACTCGCTGTCCTAAAATATCATCTGTAACCCAAAGACCGCTGTTTTCTGCAACTCCAAAATGTGCTTTTACAACCGTTAATTCAACATCATGAAGCATATGGGGATCAACAGTTGTCCAATCTAAAGAAGCAATTTCTGAAAGCTCCGGCAATGTTGTAATTAATCTCTTTTTAAGATTATAATTAGCCCTTATGTACGTAATTATTTCTTCATAATTAGATACTTCAACAGGATCTCCTCCAATTCCTTTTAAAACCGTTTTATAGGTTTCTAAGGTATCAAAATCTTCGGAACCTAAAAGACTTAAATCTGGCAGTTCTGTAACCAAATCAGGCTGATTTAGTTTTATTCTGTTTAAAATTTCGGCTTTACTGCTCATTATCTTTTGCTTTAGATTCTCTTGAATTTTTCTTGTACCATTCTCTAAAAGATTCCTCAGGAACGTCTGGCATTTCGCGCTGATCGTACCATTTATTCATTTTATTATTGACCATTGCAGGAACATTTTTCATTACAAATCTTCCTGATTTTCCGGCAATATTAAAAATAGTTGGATTTGCCAATACTGTTGCCATCGTTTTCATTGCAATGGTTTTAGCTTTTGGTGTATAACCGTCTTTTACCAAAACTTGACGCCATTTGTACAATTGATCGTGAATATCAATTTTTACTGGACAAACGTTGGTACAAGAACCACAAAGCGTACTGGCAAAAGGCAGATCGGCATTTTTGCTCATATCTAAATTGGGAGCTAAAATAGAACCAATTGGTCCTGCTACCGCATTGTGATAACTGTGTCCGCCGCTTCGTCTGTAAACTGGACAGGTATTCATACAAGCACCGCAGCGAATACATTTTAAAGAATTTCTAAAATCTTCACGCCCTAACTGTTTGCTTCTCCCGTTGTCGACAATTACAATATGAAGTTCTTTTCCTTCTCTTGGCTTTTTGAAATGACTTGAAAAAGTTGTTATAGGCTGTCCTGTTGCACTTCTTGCTAATAACCTCAAGAAAACACCTAAATGCTTACGTTGTGGAATCAGCTTTTCAAATCCCATACAGGCAATATGAACATCGGCCAAATGTGCGCCCATATCGGCATTTCCTTCATTGGTACAGACTACAAATTCACCGGTTTCTGCTACCGCAAAATTTACTCCTGTTAAAGCCACTTTTCTAGTTAAAAAGGTATTTCTTAAACTATGACGAGCCGATTCTGTTAAATACTGAGGATTATAATTTCCTTTTTCAGTTCCCAGATGTTCGTGGAAAGTTTCGCTTACATCTTCTTTCTTTAAGTGAATCGCTGGAAGTACAATATGACTTGGCGGTTCTTTACGAAGTTGTACAATATATTCACCTAAATCTGAGTCGATAACTTCTATGCCTTTTTCGGCTAAATAATCATTTAAATGGCATTCTTCTGTAAGCATTGATTTTGATTTCACCATTTGCTTTACATCATGTTTTTCCATGATCGAATGCACTATTTCATTATGTTCTTTCGCATCAGCTGCCCAATGTACAATGATTCCGTTTCTTTGTGCATTAGCCTCAAATTCTACTAAATAATCATGAATATTTGAAAGCACATTAGCTTTTACTTTTGAAGCCGTTTCTCGTAATAATTCCCAATCATCAATTTGATGTGCCGATTTATCACGTTTTGCACGAACAAACCACAGTGTTTCATCATGCCAATTGACACGCTCCACATCTTTGTTGAATTTTTCTGCAGCTTCGCTGTGCTGTATTATTTTTTCTGATGACATTTTTAATTATTTAAAAGTCAATTTTGAAATGTTTATTATTGGTATCTTCTGTTTAACCGCAAAGTTCGCAAGGTTAATTTTTAATTTTATAGTGTGCTTTGCTTATTTTTTCTTTGCGAACTTTGCGGTTAAAAAAACTAAACTCAACGCTTATTTTAATTTTCGAGTGAATTTAATATTTCAGCAATATGGATGGTTTTGATCTTGCTTTTCTGTCTTTTCAAAATTCCGTCTAAATGCATTAAACAAGACATATCACCTCCTGTAATATAATCAACATTATGACTTTCGTGATCTTTAATTCGGTCTTGTCCCATTTTTACAGAAACGGCTTCTTCAGTAACACAAAATGTTCCTCCAAAACCACAACATTCATCTTTTCTAGTTAAAGCAACCAAATCAAGTCCTTCGATATTGTGAAGTAATTGTTCGGGTTTCGAGAAAAATGGCGCATTCAATTCTGACATCTGCGAAAGATGCAAACCACGTTGTCCGTGACAGCTTACATGCATTCCCACTTTAAAAGGAAAACGCCCGTCGATATGGTCAATTTTCAAAATATCAGTTATAAACTCGGTTAATTCAAAAACGCTGTTTCTGATTTTTGTCGCTGCTTGTTCATTTTTATCATCATGTAAATGGTCTTTTACATGCAGAACACAACTTCCTGAAGGGCATACAATATAATCGAATCCTGAAAAATTGGCTATAAAATTAGTATCACAGCCTTTTGTTAAGTGTGCATAACCGCTGTTTGCCATTGGCTGTCCACAGCAGGTTTGTCCCATCGGAAAATGAACTTCACAACCTAATTTCTGTAAAAGTTCGTATGTCGCAATACCCACTTTTGGGTAAAACTGATCGACATAACACGGTATAAATAGCCCGATTTTCATTTTTTATTGTTTTATTTTTTACTCGCAGATTTAGCAGATTAAATCAATTTTTATTCAAATATCACGCATTTTTTATCTCCACAATCTACCAAATCTGCGAGAAACAAAAATCTTTTTAATCCTTTATCCCAATAACTATCAGGAACAGATTTTTTAATTTTTAATTCTCAATTTTTAATTGTTTCAATGCTTATAAAATTTCAAATCAATCAAGTCATTCTGAATGGGTTTAGGATTCCAGTTTTGATGAATTGCCAATGCAGCTCCCAAAGCACTTGCCTGCGCCATTGATGCGGCATAAACTTCAATATCAGGGAAAGCTTCGGCTAATAAATTCATATAAATTGAATTTTTACTGAAACCTCCATCTACAAAAATTTTCTTTACAGGACTGTTATGAATGACTAAGTTAGTTGAAAATACTTGTTGTTCTACCAAATCTAACATTAATTGATGATAGGCTATTTCATAGCTTTTAAATGTCTTCAGCTCTCTTTTTTGAAAAGGACATTCTTTCAGTATATCAAAATTATACTTTTTAGGGTAAATAATCTGAAAATTTAGAGCTCTTAAATTAGATACGATGTTTTTATCAAAATAAACCTCTTTGTATGTATCGACCGGAACTTTAAAATATTCTGCTAACCTTTTGGTTTGTATTTCATGCTCGTTTCCTGCAAAAAGTCTTGCGGCTTTTACAGGTTTTTCTGTATATTGCAAATAACACAAACAATCGTTTTGCAATTCCTCAAAAGTCAATTGTTTATTATTGAACGGATTTAAGGAAATGCTCCAAGTTCCTGTTGACAATAAAACAAAAGGTTCTGTGAAATTTATGGTATAAGGAATTATAGCTGATGAACTATCGTGAAGTCCTGCACCTACTGATAAACCGTCTTTGGTTTTGATAACGTCTTTTCCAGAATAGAACTCAGGAATTTTAGATGAAATGCCTTCATTATTTAACCATTTATGGTATTTCATTTTCTTGAAATTCCAAAGATTGGTATGACAACCCACACTTGTAATATCGGCGTAAGCTTCATTGGTTAAAAGAAAACTTAGGAATTGCGGAAGGTGCAAACAGTATTCTACCTTTTCGAATAATTCTGATCTTTCTTCTTTTAAACGATAAATCTGCATTCCTGAATTTAAACTTCCCAAAACCGGAGAAGCCGTTTTTACAGCAAATCTTTCTTTACCTTTATATTTATGATAGAATTCGTTTTTTAAATCCTCTGGATAATCTTTTAGATAATTATACAGAGGAGTTAAAATTTTTCCTTCTTTATCAATGTAGACAAAACTAGCACCGTAGGTACTAAAATTGATCGCTTTTAATACATAATTGGTTAAAGCTTTTATTTCTTCTAAACGCTCAAAAATCCAATTTTTAAGCACTTCTATATTCTCGCAAGGAAAACCGTCTTCGTCGACTGTTTCGTCCAGATTGACAGATTTCTCCCAAACGATTCTATAGTTTTCATCAAATAAGAATACTTTTTTGTTTGTTTTACCAATATCAAAAATTGCAACTACATTCATTTAATTAATTATAAATTGTGAATTATCAATTATAAATTATAAGCCTGTAGCTAATGTTTTTAATCCTCTTTCTCCAATTAGATTTTTTCTAACAGATAAGCTTCTGTACAATTCAACTGGATTTAAAGCGGCACCAGAACGGAAACGAGCCTCGGCAACTAACGCTCGAACGTCTGTACGGAAAGCATTCTGAAGAATTTCCTGTGCTTTTACTACATCATTTTCTTCCTGTGCTTTTTCTAATGCTTTTCTGTCTACAGAAAGCGCTTGCGCATAAGCAATCATAATAGCTTCTACAGACTGCAATAAATCTTCTAACGGATCTTTGATGTTGTGCGATGCGTCGATCATCCAGCCAAGATCTTTGGCGTGATTCATTCCTCTTGCATCCATTCCTTCAACCAATTCATTGAAAATTAAAAATAACTGATATGGTTTTAAAGCTCCTGCCGTTAAATCGTCATCGCCGTATTTTGAATCGTTAAAGTGGAATCCGCCCAGTTTGTTTTCCATTAATAATAATGAAACAATCTGCTCGATATTTGCATTTGGTAAATGATGTCCTAAATCGACTAATGTCTGCGCTTTATCGCCTAACTTTTTAACATACGAATAAGACTGTCCCCAATCAGCAACTGTCGTTGAATAAAAGTTAGGCTCAGCACATTTATATTCTAAAAATAATTTCCAGTTTGAAGGTAATGCATCATAGATTTCTTCTAAACTTTCTAATGTATTTTGATAAGCTTTACGAAAGTTCAACTGTCCAGGAAAATTAGAACCATCAGCAAGCCAAACTGTTAATGACTCAGATCCTAATTCAATTCCATGTTTAATAACTTCAATATTATGAGCAATCGCTTGTTTACGAACTGCTTTATTTACATTTTGTAATGAACCGTATTTATAAGTATGCTCTGCATCTGCCTGATCTTGAAATGTATTCGAGTTCATGGCATCGAACTTTAAATTGTGTTGTGCAGCGAGCGCTTTTATTGCTTTATAATCTTGTGGAATATCCCACGGAATATGCAGCGAAATAGCTCCTGAAGCATTGTTTAATTTATGAAGTAAACCAACATCTTCGATTTTCTCCTCGATTGAACGCGGTTCTCCTCCACCTGCAAAACGTCCAAATCTTGTTCCTCCTGTTCCTAAAGCCCAAGATGGAATTGCAATTTGAAAGTCGATTAATTTTTGAATAATGGCTTCTGTATTATCAATTTCTGATGCTGTAAAAACCAGTTTATTTTGGTGCTTTTTTAATAATTCCTCGTTATGAGATTCAATATTGTTTGATCCGATTATCATAATACTTATTATTTTAATAGAGATACAAGATATACAATTTAATTTTATTCGTGTGTTTTTAACACATAAAAATATAACCTTAAAAGTTCTCCCATCAAAATACCTAATTATGCATTAATGATGAATCATTTTTTCTATTTTTAAAACTTAAGAAAAAACTATATTTCTATAGGTTAAAGCATTTTTTGAACTCGAAAATTATATAATCGTTCTCTGCGTTTAACTTTATTATTTTATGCTACTTAGTCTTCTTTATAAAAGTGTTATATCTAAAAAAATCTAACGTCCGAAATATCGAACGTTAGACCACAAAAAACCACTTTTGCTTAAACAAACTTATAAAAAAACCTAAACAATCTTTATCTATAAAAGCCCATTGCAACACCGCCGTCAACGTTTAAAGCGTTCCCTGTTGATTTACCAAGTAAACCACCAACAAAAGCAAAACAAGCGTTTGCAATATCATCCGGCAATATGATTTCATTTAATAACGTACGTTTTGCATAATAAGCTGGAAGTTCTTCAACTGTAATTCCATATGCTTTTGCACGACCTTCTGCCCATCCGCCAGACCAAATATTTGAATCTGAGATTACAGCATCAGGATTTACTGTATTTACACGAATTTTATCTGCTCCTAATTCGGCAGCCATTAAACGTGTTAAATGCGCTTGTGCCGCTTTGGCAGAACCATATCCAGGATTGTTTGGACCAGCAACAACAGCATTTTTAGAAACAATATTCACAATATCACCTCCAAAACCTTGTTTACGCATTACTTCGATTCCGGCCTTAGAAACAATAAATTGTCCTTTTACCAAGATATCATATAATCTATCCCATTCTTCAAGAGTATGTTCTGCAATAGATTTTGAAATACTGATTCCGGCATTGTTTACAATAATATCTACACCTCCAAAAGCTAAAGAAGCTTGATCCAAAGCTAATTCTGTACTAGCTTCATCTGTTACATTAAGTAATGTACTCGCAACCGCATCTTTTCCAAAAGCTTTGATAAACTCAGCTGTTGCTCCTTCTAAACGCTCTTGGTTAATATCGTTGATTACTACGCAAGCGCCTTCTTGAGCAAATTTCTTAGCAATAGCTTTACCAATTCCGCCCGCAGAACCTGTAATCACAGCTACTCTTCCAGACAATGCTTTTGGTTTTGGCATACGTTGTAATTTTGCTTCTTCTAATAACCAATATTCAATATCAAAAGCTTCTTGGTGAGGCAGCGAAGTATATTCTGAAACAGCTTCTGCACCTTTCATTACATTTACTGCATTCACATAATATTCTGATGCCAAACGTGCCATCGTTTTATCTTTTGCAAAAGTGAACATACCAACTCCTGGATATAAAATCACAACTGGATTTGGGTCACGCATTGCAGGAGAATTCGATTTCTTGCAGGCATTATAATAGTCTTTGTACATAGCACGGTAAGCCTCAAAAGCCGGAGCTAGTTTTGCTTTAACCGCATTTATATCTGATAAATCTTCGTTTGGATCTAATTCTAAAACCAATGGACTGATTTTAGTTCTTAAAAAGTGATCTGGGCAAGAAGTTCCTAATGGAGCTAATTTTGAAAGATCGTTTGAATTAATGAATTCTAAAACTCTTGCGTCATCTGTATAATGACCAATCATTTGACGCTCTGATGAACAGAAACCTCTTAAAATCGGTGCAACTTTTGCGGCTTTCAATTTACGATCTGCTTCTGGAAGGCTTTCGATTTTCTGACCTCCAAAAACCGGGCGTTTTTTACCGTAATTGTTTTCAAGGTATTCAGCACATTTTTCGATTACTTCCAATGTATTGATGTAACTTTCGTATGCAGTATCACCCCAAGTAAATAAACCGTGAGAACCTAACATGATTCCTCTTAGTTTTTTACCTTTCTTTTCTGCTTCTTCTAAACAATTTCTTAATTGAAGTCCTAAATCGAAGCCTGGACGCTGCCAGCCAACCCAGCCGATTTCTCCGTTAAATAATTCTTCTGTAATTTTTGCTCCGTCTTTTGCTGCTGCGATTGCAATAGCGGCATCTGGATGTAAGTGATCGATGTGTTTGAATGGTAAGAAACCATGCAAAGGCGTATCAATAGAAGGCGCTTTTGAAGCTAAGTCGAAAATACAGTGATTGAACAATTCTACCATTTCATCTTCAAACTCAATTCCTCTGTATACATTTTCAAGATTGCGAAGTCTGTCTAAATATAATGCCGCACAACCCGATTTTGTTAAAGTTCCAATATCACCTCCAGAACCTTTAATCCACATAACTTCAGAACTTGCTCCAGTTAATGGATCTTTATCCGTAATTTTTACAGAAGTATTTCCTCCTCCGTAGTTTGTCAATCTTAAATCGGCTCCCAATAAGTTAGAGCGATAAATGAAAAGCGCTACTTCATCACCAGCTAGTTCTTGAGCTTTTGCCTCATCCCAAAGATAGCTAACATGCTTAAAATTCATATTTTTTGTATTTGTATTTGACATTGTTATCATATGTTTTTTCAGTATTTATAAAGAGTTTCCAATTCCCACTAAAACAATCGAAAGCATAATTAATCCGATTCCCCAAAGGAATGTTCTAAATGTTTTTTTCGATACTCCAGTCCATTCTTTCAAATAGAATCCCCAGAAATTAGCCGTTAGAATAATAGTTGCCATGTGCAGAATCCATGAACTTGCACCGTTTCCTAATTTACTTTCGCCCATTCCATAAAAGAAAAACTGCAAAAACCACATTGTTCCAGCAAGTGCTGAGAAAAGCACGTTTTTAGTAATTGGAGTAGATTTGTTGGTGTAATCACCAATACTTTTATTTTTGAAATTAAGATATAGACACCAAATAAAATTGGTAGTCAAACCTCCCCAAAGCAAAACAATATAAGTTACGTTGTTTTGAAATAAAGGATTACAGCCAAATTCAACTGCTTTTTCAGCCATTGGTTTTCCAGCTTCGATTCCGTAATTAAAAAACGAACTTAAAATACCTGAAATAACCGCTACAGTTAAACCTTTTGCTAAACTAAAATCTTTATCCTTGTCTTCGTGACCTGTTGCAAAATCTTTTTCTTTCAGCATTCCAGCTTTTCCAGAAATAGCGATTCCTAAAAGGCAAACTGCAACACCCAATAAAACCAATTGTCCGCCAGAACTTGCCAGCATATCCGAAAATGAAATTTTACCTTCTGTTGGGTATAAATCGTAATAAATAGAAGGAACTAATGCTCCAAAAGCAGAACAAAATCCTAAGGTAATTGAATTTCCTAATGACATTCCAAGATAGCGAACGCCTAAACCGTATGTTAAACCTCCAACTCCCCAAATTAATCCCATCGAATACGTAAAGGCTTTAATAGAAGGAGATGCCGCAACGATGATTTCTGTAAAATTTGGAATCGTTAAATAAGCTGCAATCGGCGGTACAATTAACCACGAAAAGAAACCGCCCACAAGCCAGTAGCTTTCCCAAGCCCAATCTTTAACTTTTTTAAAAGGCATATAAAAACTACCTGAAGAAAATCCTCCGATAGAATGAAAAATAATTCCTAATAATGATTCCATTTAATAATTTGTTTTTTTGGTTAATTGTGATAGTTAATTTGGTTTTGTAAAATAATATAATGCTCGAAAGAAAACTGTCCTGTACTATCCTTTATGAATCTTGTAATTATGTTAAAACTGCTTATTATTTGCAAAGAACAATCCTTAAGTATTGGAAAAGTAAATTTAAAAACGCTATTTTAGCGATTGATTTCGTAATTATTATATCCTCAGTTCACTACCAAATTGTGAAAAACACTTAAATATAAAACAAGCCGTATTTAATTGCGCTTTTTTTGTAAGGAAAGTAATAAAATCAGTATGTAAAGCAGGTTTTAAAAACCATTTTTTTAATATTATAATTTAAAATTATGTTTCATGACCAAAATATGAAACTAGTTTGCAAAACATAATCATGATTAAATTAATTAAAATAGATGAAGATTCGAGGGTGCCAAAATACAAACAAATTGTAGACTCGATTTTACAGAATATTGCTAACGGAAATTTAAAAATAAATCAAAAAATCCCCTCTATAAACAGTTTTAGTGAAGAATTTTATATGTCACGTGATACAGTAGAAAAGGCATATAATATCCTGAAAGAACGAAAAATTATATCATCGATTAGAGGAAAAGGATATTATATTACGAGAACAAAACTAGAATCTAAAGTAAATATTCTGTTTTTATTTAATAAACTGAGTGCTTACAAAATGAAAACGTACAGCTCGTTTATCAACACACTTGGTGCTAATGCTCATACTGACCTTCATATTTATCATTGTGATGAAACATTGTTTTTGAATTTGTTAGACAAGTTTGAAGGTGCTTATGATTATTACGTAATTACCACGCATTTTAAAACAGATGAGCTAAAACATTTGAGTTTTACTGATGAAGTTGCAAAAGCAATTCAAAGAATTCCGCAGGAAAAATTAGTTTTAATGGACAACATTAAACTAGGAATGGAAGGCGAAATCATTAAAATATATCAGGATTTTGAAAATGATATTTACAATGCTTTAAAAGAAGGTTTAGAAAAAATATCAAAATACAAAAAGCTGATTCTAGTTTATCCCGACAAAGCTGTTTATCCTTATCCAAGAAGAATCTTGCACGGATTTAGAAAATTCTGTGTGGAACACGAAATTAATTTCGAAGTTCTAAGCGAAGTATACGATGATATGATTCTTAAAAAAGGAGATTTATTTATTACCATTGAAGAGTCTGATCTTGTAAACTTAATGAAGCAAATTCGTGATGAAGAATTTATTCTAGGAGAAGAAATCGGCGTTATCTCTTACAACGATACTCCTTTGAAGGAATTATTAGGAATTACTGTAATGTCTACAGATTTTAATGTAATGGGCGAAACCGCTGCACGAATGATTTTAAATAAAGAAAAAGGGCAAGTAAAAGTGCCTTTTAATTTTATTGATCGAAATTCTATTTAAGAGGTTGAAAGGTTCAGAGAAGCAAAGGTTCAAAGGTTCTCTTTTAAAAAACTTAAGTTTTTTTTGTTCTTTCTAACAAAATATATTCTTTTCAAAACAATACTAATACTTAAAATTACCTCCAAACTTAGCTGGAGGTAATTTTAAGACTGTTTTAATAAGTATACTATTTCACTGCTTTCCGATTTTTTGATTCGAGCAACTTAAGATCAAATCTAAAATCACACTAAAAAGTTCTAATACTTTTTTATTTCAATCTACTTAATGCCTTAGAGTTTCTAAGAAGAAAAACATATTGAAAATAATCTGTTGTAAATGAACCTTCTTGAGGAACAATGTTCTCTCCAAAAACTCTTGATTTTATGTTTATTAGATTTTGCGATTTAAGATAAGGTGAATTTTGAGCATTAAGTTTGAAAAGAGTAATCGCATTAGGTTTGCTTAATTCTTTTAAATCATTAATTCCTTTTACAAGCATTAAAGGTCCATCCGCATTTAACCAATCTACTTTCTCGTTTTCTGGTGTTGGAAATTGTGGGTTTTTAGGAAGATACATTTCGCTGTCTATAGTGTAACTAACTATACTTGTTGTTTTGATTCCAGCTTCTTTTAGTTGTGCTGCAAATGTATCTTTTCCTCCCTCAGATTTCTTTTGTATAGTATGAAAATATCCAAAAAGACCGTAAAACTTTTCATTCTCGATATTCATTTTTTTAATTGTATTCTTAAAATTCGCGATCATAGCTAAATCTCTCGAACCTTTTGAAGTATCATCAAAATTCTTATCTATTCCGATTACAGTAATTTTTGAAGAATCAGATAATTTTTGATTGTAATCATAAACAGCATTCCATTTATCAAATAGTTCTTGGCTCGATTGCTGAGGAATTCTTTTAGCTATATTTAAAACAACTTCTTTTAGTACTGCTTCGTCTTTGCTGTTTTTTAATAAAAAGCTGTTTAGTTTTTTAGCTGTTAAACTATCCATTTCAGCAATATAATACTTGATTCCTGCTTTTTTATTCAGGAAAAATAACATTTCCTTATCTAGAGTTTGATTATCTGCATAACCGTGAATTTCTCCTAAAAGAAAAACTTTTGATTTATAAAAATCGTCATCAAATAATTTCTCGTTGATTGACTGTGTTATCTCAACTTGATTTTTTGCTAAATAATCAATATTTT
>NZ_NRQV01000053.1:0-16531 GCF_004119505.1 Flavobacterium sp. YO64
TATAGTTAGTAGTTGAATTTTTTTATTAGATTTTTTAAAATTTATTCACTCAAAGCATCCCAGCCGCGTGCTTTTAAGGCAATTTTAGTGTTGGCGCGAGTTACCAAATGAATTCCTTCGCTTTCATCAGCCATATGACCAATAATTGAAAAGTTCGGATTTCCTTTTATCTTATCAAAATCATTAATATCTATTGTAAAAAGAAGTTCATAATCTTCACCGCCATTAATTGCAACAGTAGTGCTGTCAATATTAAACTCTTCACAAGTCGAAATAAACTGAGGATCTAGAGGAAGTTTATCTTCATATAAATTACAACCCACTTTAGACTGCTTGCAGATGTGAATAATCTCTGAAGATAAGCCGTCAGAAATGTCAATCATCGAGGTTGGTTTTATTTCTAGCGCGTGCAAAAGAGTTCGAACATCTTTGCGTGCTTCGGGTTTTAGTTGTCTTTCGACCAAATAAGTATAAGGATCTAAATCTGGCTGACTGTTTGGGTTTACCTGGAAAACCTGTTTTTCACGTTCCAAAACTTGCAATCCCATATATGCTGCGCCAATATCGCCGGTTACAACTAATAAGTCAGTTTGCTTAGCGCCATTACGATAAACGATTTCATCTTCATCAGCTTCGCCAATAGCTGTTATGCTTATAATTAATCCTTTTTGCGATGAGGTAGTGTCACCGCCAATAACGTCTACTTTATATTCTTTTGCGGCATGCGTAATCCCTTCAAATAATTCTTCTAAGGCTTCTAGTGGAAAACGATTAGAAACGGCTACAGAAACAGTTATTTGCGTTGGTTTAGCATTCATGGCGCAAATATCAGATACATTTACCACAACAGCTTTGTATCCTAAATGTTTTAAAGGCATGTAAGCCAAATCAAAATGCACACCTTCTATTAATAAATCTGTAGAAACAACCACCTTTTTAGCCTTGAAATCAAGAACAGCAGCATCATCGCCTATACTTTTTAAAGTAGATTCTTGAGTAACATCAAAGTTCTTGGTTAAATGTTCAATTAAGCCAAACTCGCCTAATTGCGCTATACTGGTACGTTGAGGATTTTTATCTTCGATCATTTTTTTTTTAAGTTCCAAAGTTTGTAAGGTGCAAAGGTACAAAGGTTTTTTCTAAAGACACTAAGATTCTGAGAGGCTAAGGTTCTAAGTTTTTTTCTAGCATGTTTATTTTGTAGAGACGTACTGCTGTGCGTCTATGCCTAGTATTTTCTTGTCGATTATCAAAAAAAACAAAAGAAAATGTAAAATAATTTTTAATTGTTTTTTCCTACTGACAAACTGTTGTCACCGGCTCGTTTTACTTTTGAAGTATAGAAATATTAAAACTTTAAAACCATGAAAACATTAGAAGCACAAGTAATTACTTCAGAAGAATTATTGAAACATTGGCAAGGGCATCGCGCGCTTACGCGTCATGTGATTGAGGCTTTTCCCGAAAAAGATTTTTTTGAATTCTCGATTGGAGGTATGCGTCCTTTTGCAAAATTAGCTGATGAACTTTTAGCTATTGCTGCACCAGCACTTAAATCGATAGTTAATCGTGACGTTCAGCCTTATACAGAAGGAACAGAAAAATTGATTTTTAAAGCACAGTACCTTGAAAAATGGGATGAGGCAACAGAGGAAATTAATAAATATTGGGAGAAATTGTCGATAGAAGATTTTAATGAAAACTTTAATCTATTTGGACAATATGAATTTCCAATTATTCAAAATATTTTGTATTTTATTGATAATGAAGTGCATCACCGTGGGCAAGGTTACGTGTATTTGCGAGCTTTAAATATTGAACCTCCATTTTTCTGGGAAAGATAATCAGATTGCTTTTTAATTCGTTTAACTTTAAAAATCTAAATTAACAGCTATGAGTTTAAAAAAGATAATGTCTAATTATGCCGATTATAATTTATGGGTAAATCAACAATTTGTAAATTGGCTTTCGCCGAAATCTGATGAATTGCTTTATGCAGAAGTTCCTTCAAGTTTTTCAAATATTATGAAAACATTGGATCATATTTGGTCTACAGAAGAATATTGGTTTTCGATCATTTCTGAAACTTCTCCAATAGAAAAGAAAGCAGAAAATGAATCGTCGAAAGAGGAAATATTTGCGGGACTATTAAATTCATCTGCAAAATTGAAGGACATTATCCATTCATTGTCTGAAGAAGATTTGGTTAAAGAAGTTAAAATTAGTAATCCTTGGTTTGAATGCGAACTTCCAGTTTCTGATTATTTGCTTCAGGTTATTAATCATGGAACTTATCACAGAGGGCAGATTGTTACAATGGGACGGAATATTGGAATTACTGATGCTTCAAATACAGATTACAATTTTTACAACGTTATTAAACAGAAATAAATCAAAAAAAACTCCTGAAGATTTCTCTCAGGAGTTTTTTTATAAAAGTCTTAATCTGTTAATTTCTAATAATTCTAAAGCTCTTGTTTTTAGTCTTTCAGGTTCTAAGATTTCGGCATAATCACCAAACATTAAAAACCAACGCGGAAATCCGCTTTCAATATCTTTGCACATAAACGTCATTTCTATTTTTCCATCAACTTCTTTTTCTGAAATAAAGCCATGATATTTTTTTTCAGTTCCTAAGTAGCGGGAGATTTTTTTGTCAATCAAGATCCTGACTTTTGTAGTTGGAATAGTTTCGTTTTTAGATAAATAAGTGTCCAAGGAATTATGTTCGATCGTAAAATTAGAGTCTGTTTTCTGAATTTTTTGAATTCTGTCTGTTCTAAATTGACGATAATCCTTTCGCAAATGACAATAGCCTAAAAAATACCAATTATTATGGTCGTGAAAAACGCCGACAGGTTCAATATTTCGTTCATTAGTTTCATCACTTTCAAAAGTTTTGTACGAAAGTAAGATTTGTTTTTTCTCAGCAATACTTTCAAAAAGAACCGCTAAAGTATTTGGAGAATTGTCATTAAACATTGGTTCTGCAGTCTGCATTACAACTTTAGATTCAATATTAGAAAGCCAGTCTTTATCAGTACTTCGAAGGACTGATTTCAGCTTATACATTGCAGATGCGTAATGATTTCCAAGAGCAGGATCAGTAAACTTCTGCATTAGTTTTTCGGCAGCAATAAAACTGCTTACTTCTTCGCGCGTAAACATAACCGGCGGAAGTCTGTAGCCTTCCATTAAAGCGTAGCCTACGCCAGCTTCACTGTAGATGGGAACTCCAGAAGCTTCAAGAGTCCTAATGTCTCTATAAATAGTTCGTAAACTCACATCAAATCGATCTGCCAATTCTTGTGCTTTTACAATCTTTTTGGATTGTAATTGAATTAGGATAGCCACAATTCGGTCAAATCTTTTAGGAGTTTCGTCGAGCATTTTTTTGGGTTCAAAGGTTAAGAGGCTCAAAGTTACAAAGGTTTGATGTTTAAAGAAATAAAAAAGCTGTCCCAAATTGAGACAGCTTTTATAGGTAAATCGTAGAAACGAATTAAAATTTATACAAAAGTCCAAATTTTGGTTGATCAAAAATGTTTTCAAATAAGTTGATGTTTAGTTGAAAAGTATCTGATGATGGACCATTTTCCGGCGAAACACTATTGTAAGATAAAATGTTAGCAAGGGTAAATGTAACGGCAATATTTTTGGTTAAAAAATAGTTCAAACCAACATTAATATTGGCAGTAAGACTGTTACTGTCGTTAGAACCTGCACTTGTTTCGACTTTGTTTCGGCCATAGCCAAGACCGGCTTCACCATATGCTTTGAAACGTTTTTTATCTAATTCAAGCACATAATATCTAGCAAATCCTCCAATACCAAAGATGTTTGTTTTAGTATTTGTTGATTCATATTTGTTACTTGAATAATTTAATTGACCTCCAACAGCAAATTTGTTGTTAAGGAAATATCCAAATTTAGGATTGAAAGCATAGTAATCCTGGTCGCCGCCAGTGCTAATTTGTATAGAACCTTCTATAAACATATCCCCATGCGCAAAAGTGATTCCTTTTGCAGTTTTCATTTCTGACTCAACTTCTTCTTGTTGAGCATTAACGAATGAGAAAGTTAACATCGATAAAATAATAAAAAATTTAGTTTTCATAATTATCTGGTTTTAAAGTTGTAAGATTACAAGTTATAATTTTTGTGTTAAATTCTTTGTTAAATTCGACGAACTGCATCAAAATTCTGTGAAGGGTGTTAATATTTTTATTTTTGTAGCTTTTTACACATATTTATTTGGGTTGGATTTAATTGATTTTTTTGTAATGAATTGATTACTAGTTTTTAATAGTGACCTTGGTATAAAACATTAACCCGATAACTTAAGTTATCGGGTTAATGTTTTTTTAGCAAATGAGCTTCTTATCCTCCATTTACTCCAAATTTCCTGAATGCTTGGACTGTTTGAACAATTCCATAGGAAATAAAAATTTTGCCAATCATAAAGAAGAGTAAAGGAAAGAAATAGGTTTCTGCATTTTCAATTGGAGATTTAAACAATGAAAAGGGGTTTAAAAATTTGAGATATCCAACAAAAAAATCTTCGATTGTATGAGGAAAGTACAATGTGTTTTTCATAACGATAGCATACGTACATAAATATAGAAGATAAAATATTAAACCTATAATACCAGTAAACACAAAGCCTTTTGTCCAGTCTAATCCAAAATAATTGGAATGTTTGTTAAAGAATAAAATAAAACTATCTCTCCAATTTTTGTTTTTTTCTTTTTTATAAGCATTTAACTCATATGCTTTAAAACGTAGATAATCTATTTGATTATGAGTGTTGACCAATTCTCGTTTTATTGCTCTGATTGTTTTTCTATCCCATTTTTCGATAACCGAATTGTTAGTTTTATTTAAGTCATCAAAATATGCCGTCCCGGCAAAAGTTACTTGATGGATCTTAAAATTGTTTGTTTCAAAATTTTCAAATGATGCTTTTTCTAAGAATTTAGAATGTGAAAATTCAATTTTATTGAATTTTGAGTTATCAAAAAATGAATATTTTTCAAATTTACATGATATAAATTTTAATTCTGAATTATTTAAATTTTTGCATTCTTCAAAACCTGTATAAGCATAAAATTTACAATCGTTAAAACTTGTGCTTTTCCCAAAATCTGTTGATGCAAAAACTACTTTATCGAATTTACAATCATTAAAAATTAATTTTGTAAATACTTGTATTTCTTTGAAATTTGCAAAATTTGGGAAATATGAACGTGTGTTTATCCAATTGTCAACTTTTGCGTTTTCAAAAGAAGAGTAAAAGTTTTGATAATCATAATCTTTCTCGGTTTCATTAACCATTAGATTTAATTCTCCTTTTTCAAGAAACAGATCGTTAAAGTTTAATTCAATTAAGACTATTGCAAAAATGTCAATTTTACCTGACAAAGGATTTTGTTTATTGTTAAATTTTAAACGCTTGAATAATCCATCAATATGAATATCGTTTATTTTTTTTGTATTTAAAAAATGTAGGTAATCAATTTCAACATCAGTTATCAAAATATCTCCATTAAAAGTACAATCTTTAAAAATCAATTTAAAAATCTTATTTTGGAAATTTTCAATTTCTAAATTGCCATTGAAAATACAATTAACAAATCTCAACTGATTTAAGTTTTCATAGTATAAACTGTTAAATGAAGAATCCTCTTTTAAGTTTATAGTGCTATCTTTAAATATGTTGGTTCCTTCGTATAGTTTTGTATTTAAATCGTTTATTATCATTTAATTTTTATAATATATTCAAATCTAAACAAAAAACCCGACAACTTTCATCATCGGGTTTATATCTTACTACTTAGTATTTAAATCTCAATACTAAATTTAATCATTCAATTTCAAAACAGCCATAAACGCTTCTTGTGGAATCTCAACGTTTCCTACTTGACGCATACGTTTTTTACCTTTTTTCTGTTTTTCAAGAAGTTTACGCTTACGCGAAATATCTCCACCGTAACATTTTGCGGTAACGTCTTTACGAAGTGCTTTAATGGTTTCACGAGCGATGATTTTAGCTCCAATTGCAGCCTGAATAGGAATATCAAACTGTTGTCTTGGAATCAGCTCACGTAATTTTTCGGTCATTTTTTTACCAATATTGTAAGCGTTATCTTCGTGAATTAAAGCAGAAAGAGCATCAACCGTTTGTGCATTTAAAAGAACATCTAGTTTTACTAGTTTTGAAGTTCTCATTCCAATAGGAGAATAATCAAAAGAAGCATAACCTTTTGAAACTGTTTTTAAACGATCGTAAAAATCAAATACGATTTCTGCCAAAGGCATATCAAAATTCAATTCAACACGTTCCGTAGTTAAATACGTTTGATTGGTAATTTGACCACGTTTCTCAATACATAAACTCATTACGTTACCTACGAAATCAGCTTTTGTAATGATAGTTGCTTTAATATATGGTTCTTCAACTCTATCTAAACGAGAAGGTTCAGGTAAGTCTGAAGGATTATTTACAACAAATGCAGTTTCCGGATCTTTTTTAGTATAAGCCAAATACGAAACGTTAGGAACCGTAGTAATTACGGTCATATCGAACTCACGTTCTAAACGTTCTTGGATAATTTCCATGTGAAGCATTCCTAAGAATCCGCAACGGAAACCAAAACCTAATGCAGCAGAGCTTTCAGGAGTAAATACTAGCGAAGCATCGTTTAGCTGCAATTTCTCCATAGAAGAACGCAAATCTTCGTAATCTTCAGTATCAACAGGATAAATTCCCGCAAATACCATTGGTTTTACATCCTCAAAACCAGTAATCATATTAGTAGTCGGCGTTTTAGCATCAGTTAGAGTATCTCCAACTTTTACTTCTTTGGCTTCTTTAATTCCAGAAATTAAATAACCAACATCACCTGAAGAAATTACATTTTTAGGAACTTGATTTAATTTTAAAGTTCCAATTTCGTCAGCAAAATATTCATTGCCGGTAGCCATGAATTTAATTTTTTGCCCTTTTTTAATTTCACCATTTACAACTCTAAAGATAACTTCGATTCCACGAAACGGATTGTAAACCGAGTCAAAAATCAAAGCTTGTAAAGGTTCTTCAGGATTTCCTTTTGGAGCTGGAATTTTTTCGATAATGGCAGCCAAGATATTTTCAACACCAAAACCTGTTTTTCCAGAAGCATGAATAATATCTTCCAATTTACATCCCAGCAAATCGATAATATCATCACTCACTTCTTCAGGATTTGCACTTGGTAAATCTACTTTGTTTAAAACCGGAATAATTTCTAAGTCATTTTCTAGTGCTAAGTATAAATTAGAAATAGTTTGTGCTTGAATACTTTGTGCAGCATCAACAATTAAAAGTGCACCTTCGCAGGCAGCAATTGAACGTGAAACTTCGTATGAGAAATCGACGTGTCCAGGAGTATCAATCAAATTCAAAATGTATTCTTCACCTTTGTAAGTGTATTCCATTTGAATAGCGTGACTTTTTATGGTAATACCACGTTCACGCTCCAGATCCATGTTGTCAAGCAATTGAGCTTTTTCTTCACGGGCTGTAACGGTTTGAGTAGCACCCAATAATCTATCTGCCAGTGTGCTTTTACCGTGGTCAATGTGTGCAATAATGCAAAAATTACGAATCTTCTTCATTGTAATATATAAGTTCTCTAATCGAGTTTAAGTATTTCTTTTAATGTAAATTGCGCTCTAACAATTGCTTTAGCGTATGTTACTAAGCCGCAAAGATAGCGCAAAGTTTTGGATTCTGGAATTCAGAAGCCCGATAGTTAAAAGCTAAGATTTAAAAAGTGCTTTAAAATTCAAAATTAAACCCTTTTTGAGTTAATTTCTTGTAGATTTCGTCATCAAACTTATAAAGTTTTGCAGCTCTATGCGAAACATCTTGTTCTTTTTCATCCAGTTCAAGCAGTAGTTTCATATGAAGAATTTTTCTTCTAAAATTTGATTTTTCTAAAGCAGTACCTAGAATTTCTTCGTAAAGATGCATCAACTGCAATAAAGTAAATTTTTCAGGAAGAAGATTAAAGCCAACAGGAGCATGGCGAACTCTGCTGCGAAGGTGCTGTAAACTGTAAGACAGGATTTCGTTATGATCGTAGATTAAATCAGGAATGCTGTTTATTTTGTACCATTTTGCATCAGATGCGGTGAAACCAACTTTAATATTATAATCTTCTCTTTTTACAAGAGCATAATATCCTATAGTAATAACCCGCCGAAGCGGAAAACGATCTGGATCGCTAAACACTTTTAACTGTTCCAAATAAATGTTATCAAGACCTGTAAGTTCACTCAATAAACGTTGAGCAGCAGTATCAGTGCTTTCGTTTTTATTGATCCATCCGCCTGGAAGTCCCCATTTTCCTTTACTGATTCCTTCAGCATGCTGTACTAAAAGCACTTCTAGACTTCCTTCTTCAAAACCAAATACAACACAGTCAATTGTAATCGCTTTCATTGCATTTTGTTCGCTTTTGGGAACAGAGCAGATTTCTACGTTTTTATTCATTTGCGAAGTAAATTTTTACAAATTAAATAAATAAAAAGCACAACTCTTCTCGTTGATCATTTAATATTTTTAATGGTTTAAAAATTTGATAACCAATCATTTAAAAAGAGAAAGAAAAGAAAATTAAAGTAGTAATTATATTATTGAGGTGATGTATTGCTGTTTTTTGAGGAATTATCTGACTGATTGTCTTTGAAATTCTCGTACCATTTCTCAATTGACGGATATACAAAAGCGGCCACTTTTTTTACAGGATTATAAAAAATAGACTTGTCCAGAGTTTCCTTTTTAGCGAAAGTATTATTGAAATTGATTTTTTCAAATAAGGCAATAAAAATGCTTAAAATAAGAATTGATTTTAAAACCCTAAAAAAGCCTCCACCTAATTTATTTGCCCATCCTAAAAAGGCAAAATCGGCAATTCCCGTAAGGATTTTGGCTAAAAAATAAACACCAATTACAACTAAAACAAAAGTTAGTATAAAAGCTGTAATTTGAATTGTACTTGGATTCCACGACACATGTTTGCTGATTATATCTTTCATTAAAGAAGAAAATTTAATCGCTAAATAAATTCCTAACAACAACGAAATAAAAGAGGCAACTTCTACAAAAAGCCCATTTTTAATGCCTTTGTATAAGCTAAAACCTAAAAGTGCACCAACAATAATATCAAAAAAACTCATGTTTTCTGTGGATTTAATAAAGGCGCAAATATAGATCTTTTTTTTAGGTTCAAAGGAGCAAAGCTGTAAAGGAGTAAAGTTTTTAATTTTCAAAATCCATAGACATTCTTGACATTTTGATCCCGTAAAACGGAAGTTTTCGTTTTTTGAGGTCTTTGGATTTGAAGTTCTTATCTTTGCAACTCTAATTTTAGAATTCAGATTGCTAATTTTAGATTTTTAAATCAGTAATCTAAGATCTAAGATCTAAAATCATAAATAAAATGTCAAGAGATACACAATTAAAAGAGCGTTGGGAAAAGCTCGTCGATATACTTTCAAATCAATTTTCGCAAGGTGAAGACTTAGATTTAGATGCAATTATTTATTTAATTGGAGTTCAGGAACTCGGAAAAGTGCACCGCGAATTCAAGAAAGATGAAAAATTAAATTTGATGCACATTGCAATCTGCAGATTATTGGAACCTTATGGGTTTTATGAATTTGATTTTTTTGATGCTGAAGGATGGCCTCATTACAAAGTAAAAGAACAATTACCAGCTTTAAAAGCTGGCGAACAATCGGTTTTAATGAAAGAAGCAATCGTTAATTATTTCTTAGAAAGAGAAGTAATAGAATAAAAAATTTAAATTTTAGAATGTAGATTTTAGATTTTAGATTGAAATTATGACAGAAGTTTGGAAAATACTTCAAACATCTCACTCTTAACATCTCACTTTTTTACTAAATTTGTATTCTCAATTATTGAAGGAAAATGATAGACAAGATAAAAGAACATATAGAGGAAGCTAAAGCCTTTAATGACAAAAATAAAGAATCCTTAGAGCAATTCCGTATTAAATATTTAGGTAGTAAAGGATTGTTGAAAGAACTTTTTACAGAGTTCAAGAACATTCCAAACGACCAGAAAAAAGATTTTGGACAGGTAATTAATACTCTAAAAGCTGTTGCTGAAGAAAAAGTTCGCGTTATTCAGGAAGAACTGGAAAGCAAACAAGAAACAAAAGGAGTTTTTGGAGATTTAACACGTGCAGCAGAGCCAGTAATTATTGGTTCCCGCCACCCAATTTCAATTGTTAAAAATCAGATTATTGATATTTTTGCCAATATTGGTTTCAACGTTTCTGAAGGTCCGGAAATAGAAGACGATTGGCATAATTTTACAGCATTGAACTTGCCAGAATATCATCCGGCACGTGATATGCAGGATACATTTTTTATCCAAACAAATCCTGACGTGCTGCTGCGTACGCATACATCATCTGTTCAGGTGCGTTATATGGAAAATCATAAACCGCCAATTCGTACGATTTCTCCAGGACGTGTTTTCCGTAACGAAGCAATTTCATCTCGTTCGCACTGTATTTTTCACCAGGTAGAAGGATTGTACATTGACAAAGATGTTTCTTTTGCTGATTTGAAACAGACGTTGCTTTATTTCACAAAAGAAATGTTCGGGAAATCTAAAATTCGTCTTCGTCCGTCATACTTTCCATTTACAGAACCAAGTGCTGAAATTGATATCTATTGGGGTTTAAAAACCGAAACGGATTATCGTATTACAAAAGGTACAGGATGGTTAGAAATTGGAGGTTGTGGAATGGTTGATCCTAACGTTTTGAAAAACTGTGATATAAATCCAGATGAATACAACGGTTTTGCATTTGGAATGGGAGTAGAGCGTATTGCGATGCTTTTATACCAAATTGGTGATATCCGTATGTTTTATGAAAACGATGTTCGTTTCTTAGAGCAATTCAAAGCAAATATATAATTCTAAGTCTAAAAGTCATAAAGTCGAAAGTCATAAAGTCATTACTTTGAGGTTTTCGACTTTATGACTTTCGACTTTTAAACTTTTGACTAAAATGAAAAAAGATATAATAATCCCGATAGTTGAAAACGTGTTTCTTGCTGCCGTTCAAGAATGGAGCGACGATTTTATGGAGAAAGTATGGTATGCTTATCTTGTAAATGACAGCGATTTTAATTTAGACAGTGTAATGGTGGTTTCAAAAGCATTTGGAACTATTGATGGAGAAATGAAAAAAACCTCAATTTTGCGTCATGCTTTTGTTGAAGTTCCTGCAGTTTCTGTAGTAAAAATTGAGATGATAGAGAAAAGTCTTCTCGTTATGAACAATGAATTTATGGTGACTTTTTTCATCGGAAATACTTTGTACGATAAGAAATTTACTTTCAAATCTAATTTAATCAATGAAAATGATACTGAAGAAGTGCCAATTTTGTTTGTTGAAGGAATTATGGTGAAGTAGTTGTTCAGTGGTCAGTTTTTAGTGGCCAGTCATGGTATTCAGTTTAAAATTGAAATTAAGCGTTAAAATAAAAAAGTCCGAAAAAAATATTTTTTTGGACTTTTTTATTTTATCTGATCACTAAAAACTGACCACTGAATGCTTAATCCAAAGACTCCGTTAATTTTTTAAATACAGATTTTGCATCTTTTCCTTCATATAAAACAGCATAAACAGCGTCTATAATAGGTGTTTTTGCTCCGTAACCTTGATTTAGTTTGTAAGCACTTTTTGTGGCGTAATAACCTTCGGCAACCATGCTCATTTCCATCATGGCGCTTTTTACTGTGTATCCTTTTCCAATCATATTTCCGAACATTCTATTTCTTGAAAAAATAGAATATCCTGTAACTAATAAATCGCCTAGATAAGCAGAATCATTAATGTTACGTTTCATTTTATGTACTTTACGAATGAATTTTTTCATTTCGCGAATTCCGTTACTCATCATAACCGATTGGAAATTATCGCCATAACCTAAACCATGTGCAATTCCGGCAGCAATTGCGTAAATGTTTTTAAGCATTGCTGCGTATTCAGTTCCGATAATGTCGTCTGAAATTTTAGCTTTAATATAATTTCCTGAAAGAGATTTTGCTACAGTAGAAGCTTTTTCGGGATCACCGCAAGCAATTGTCAGATAAGAAAGTCTTTCTAATGCCACTTCTTCAGCATGACAAGGCCCCGTAATAACTCCTATGTTGTAGTATGGAATATCGTATTGAATATGAAAATGCTCGCCAACAATTAAACTAGTTTCTGGAACGATACCTTTAATTGCTGAAAAAATAATTTTATCTGATAAAGAAACCGTCATGTTTTTTAATTCGGCATCTAAAAAAGCAGATGGGATAGCAAAAATGATGTAATCTGCATATTCGATCGCTTCATTTATATTGCTGGTTAATTTAAGCTTGTTAGTGTCAAACTCAACCGAGCTTAGGTAATTTGGATTGTGTTTGTATTTCTGAATATGTTCGATCGCAGATTCATTACGCATATACCACGCAATTTCTGAAAGGTTTACGCACAACATTTTTGCAATTGCGGTTGCCCAGCTTCCTCCTCCAATTACTGCAAATTTTAACTTTTCACTCATTATTTTAATAATTTAAAACAAAAGTACTTAATAAAGTAGTAATAATACAAAAACTGATTTAAGAAATTTATTTGTGTGTGTATAATAGCAATGGTTTTCAGCAGTTTTTCAATTAAAGTAAAAAATATTTTTTGAGAAACACAATAAAAATAAAATCCTTACGTTGTAACTGTTTATAAATTAGAATTTAATGAGTTTAGCAAGAATTGAGTTAGTTAGTTTTGTTTTAGTATTTTAAAAAGGCGCTCTTAAACTAGTTAAGAACGCCTTTTTTCATTAGTTGCCAATACTCACTTTGTAGTACTCACGGTTAATTTTTACTGATCACTTAATAACTAAGTTCAACAATAGATTTTACTTTGTCTAAAGTTATTAATTGATTTTCTCCGAGACCTTTCCAACCTCTTTCGTCAAAGCGGTTTACTATGAAATCTGCAGTATTACTATAATTTTCTGTGTATTGAGATAGTTTTGTGTCCATTCCCATTGTATGGAAAAATTCCACTGTTTTATTAATTGCTTCTTTTGCCACTTCATCATCAGATCCTGAAAGATTAAAAATACGTCGGCCGTATTGTGCCAGTTTGCCTTTTTTAGTCTCAAACATTACCTTGTATAAACTTGGGCCAATAATAGCTAAAGTTCTAGCATGATCAATTCCGTAAAGTGCAGTTAATTCGTGACCAATCATGTGAGTTGCCCAATCTTGAGGAACGCCTTTTTGAATTAATCCATTCAACGCCATAGTACAACTCCACATAAAGTTTGAAGCTAAAGCATAATCGGTTGGATTTTCAACAACTTTTGGACCTATTTCAATTAAAGTTTGTAAAATTCCCTCAGCAATTCGGTCTTGTAAAAAACCTTCATGCGGATAGGTTAGGTATTGTTCCATTACATGCGTGTAAGCATCAACAACACCATTTTGAATTTGTCTTTTTGGTAAAGAAGCGATAACCGTTGGGTCGCAAATAGAGAATTTAGGAAACATTGCGCTTCCGCCAAAAGCCAGTTTTTCCTGAGTAGATTCGATAGTTACAACAGAACCGGAATTCATTTCGCTTCCCGTTGCAGGCAGCGTCAAAACAGTTCCAAAAGGCATTGTGTTTTCTGTAATTAAGATTCTTTTTTGTAGAATATCAATCGGATTTCCTTCAAAATTTACAGCTGCCGAAATAAATTTCACACCATCAATTACTGATCCTCCACCAACGGCAAGAATAAAATTGATTTTTTCGGCTTTGATAACATCAACTGCCTTCATTAACGTTTCGAATCTTGGATTTGGTTCAATTCCGCCAAATTCTACAATTTCAAAACCTTTTAAGTTTGCGATTACTTGATCGTAAACACCATTTTTAAAAATACTTCCGCCTCCATAAGCCAAAAGAATTTTTGCGTCTTTTGGAACTAGAGTTGATAGTTTTTCAATTTGTCCTTTTCCGAAAATTAAATTCGTCGGATTGTATAATTCAAAGTTTAGCATTTTTTTAAGGTTCTAAGATGCTAAGATTTTGAGGTTCTAAGGTTTTTTTCTTTGAACTTATCTAATAGACTTAGCATGGTTGTTTGTTTAATTTTTTTATTTATCAATTTGCTTCTGGGACATTAGCTTTTTTTAGTTCCTAAGAGAAGAACCTTAGAATCTTAGCATCTCAGTCCCTTAGCATCTTATTTATTTAATTTTTTGTAATAATTTGCCGGCTACCAGTTTAGACGATGCTGGATTTTGACCTGTAATTAAAAGTCCATCTTCGACAGCATATGGCTGCCAGTTTGGTCCTTTTGAAAAAATTCCTCCATTTGATGATAAAGCGTCTTCTAATAAAAAAGGAACGACTTTAGTTAAACCAACCGCTTCTTCTTCGTCATTGGTAAATCCAGTTACCTTTTTGCCTTTTACCAAATATTCGCCTTTTACTTTTACGTTTTTCAAAACTGCTGGCGCATGACATACAAAAGCAATAGGTTTGTTGTGCGTATAAAACGACTCGATTAAGGAAATAGAATTTTTATCTTGAACTAAATCCCAAAGCGGTCCATGACCTCCAGGATAAAAAACAGCATCATAATCTTTTTGATTAACAGTCGAAAGTTTTAAAGTGTTTTTTAGTTTTTCTTGTAAAACCTTATCAGCATCAAAACGTTTTGTGTCTTCTGTCGCTGATAACGGATCGGCACTTTTAGGATCAATTGGTGGTTGTCCGCCAAGAGGAGAAGCAATTGTAATTTCGACTCCCTGATCTAATAACTCATAATATGGTGCAGCAAATTCTTCTGACCAAAACCCAGTTTTTTCTCCAGTATTGCCCAGCTTATCATTACTGGTAACAACAAATAATACTTTTTTCATCTCTTTTTTATTTGATTTTTGAGCAACAGCCGAAATGCTTACGGCTGTAAATGCAATTATTGCGAGTAAAGTTATTTTCTTCATAATATTAAATTTTGAACAAATTTACAGCTTAAGTGATATTAGTAAAAATAAAATAAACTATGTTTGTTATAAATAAATTTATGTCATGGTAAATCTAGAATGGTACAGAACCTTTAAAGCGGTTTATAAAAACGGCAATTTTTCGGTGGCCGCAAAGGAATTATTTATGAGTCAGCCAGCCGTTAGTCAGCAAATTTCTATGCTCGAAGCTCATGTTGGGAATAAATTATTTAATCGAAAATCAAAAGGAGTAGAGCCAACGGAATATGCTAAGTTACTGAATAATTTGATTATAGATGCGCTGGACAGGCTCGAAAGTGTCGAGGCTGGTTTTAGAGCTAAAGCTGAAGATGCTAATCGATTAATTTCTGTTGGAATTTCAAAACATCTTTTTGAATGTATAGGGAATCTTTTGATTTCAAAGTTTGATTTGATCGATTTTACCTTTGCCGAAAACGATGAGCTTTTTACATTAGTCGATTCTAAAAAACTTGATTTTGCAATAACCACAAAAAGGTTTGATACTTTTGATACCACTTATGAAATTGTTGGAAAAATTAAATTAATAGTGGTTGCTCCAACAACTTTAGATATAACAGAATTTCGTCAAAGACTAAAAGCAGATAATTTTGTAGAGATTGAACAATGGTTGAATGGTCAAAAATGGTACAGCCATGATGCCCGAATTCCGCACATAAAATTGTTTTGGCTCCATGCTTTTAATAAAAAAAGACCGTCGATGGTTCCTAATTACATTATTCCCTCAGAATCTGAGATGCTGCGACTTTTATCCAAAAATGAAGGAGTGGCGGTAACTTGGAATTGTAACGCAAGAAGTTTTATAAAAGAGAATAAACTGCAGTTGGTGTGGAATAGTTTTCACGTGCCAGAAGAATTTGTGTACTTATTAGCGCCCAAAAACAATAATTTAAATGCGCTTTTTGAGATTATTTCAAAAGAGTTAAAGATGTTTTTTGGTAACAGATTATGATTTAAATCATTTGTTTGTGTTGCTTAAAAGTATAATTTTGATGCATAAACCACTAAAATTTTCAAAAATGAAAAAGTTTGTATCAGTTTTAATCCTTATTGCAGCTGTATTTATGAGTAATTCTTGTAGTAAGAGTGATAGCGAGGCGATAGTAGATTGCTTAGCAGAGTCAATTTTTGTTAAATTGCATAATTCTACAGATGCTAATAATCCTAAGATAATGAATTATTCAGTTGGTTACAGCGGAACAGGAACTTTGGTTTCTGTAAAATGGACATTTGGTGATGGTAGTACAGCAACTGGAAAAGATGTTTCTCATACGTATGCTGCTGCTGGAACGTATGAAGCTAAGGCAGAGGTTACCGTTAAAAAAGATGGTCAAGAATGTACATCTGTTCCAAAGAGAACTGTAACGGTTAACTAGAATTTGAAAAATAAAAAAGAAAGCCTGAATTTAAAATTACTAG
>NZ_NRQV01000054.1:0-15634 GCF_004119505.1 Flavobacterium sp. YO64
TTTTTTGAAAAAAAGTAATTTTTCAATACTACCTTCTGGGATATCAGTTGTTACTATAATAAATCAACAATAGGATGATAGATATCTTTCAAATTTCCAAATTACTCATCAAACGAAAGTTAAAAGTCTTAACCAATTCTGAGAAAATAGAATTGAAAGATTTTGCTAAAAAAAACTCGTTTGTAAAGGAAATTAAAATTAAAAATTTAGTAGATAAAATTGATTCTTACTCAGAAATTGATACGGAAAAAGCATGGGAAAAACTAGAAGCTAAGTATCAAGAGAAGAATAAAAGACCTGTTTTTAGATTAAGTAAAAAAACTTTATTTAAATATGCAGCCGCTGCTATGGTGACAAGTTTACTCACCGTAACTTTTTTATACAAGGACAAAATATTTAGTACATCAACTGAAATTCCTGCAGTTGTAAAGAATAATATTGAAAATATTAAACCTGGAACTGATAAAGCAACTTTAACTTTAGGTGATGGTTCGAAGATAGCATTAGAAAAAGGAACTCCAATTAAAACTCAAAATGCACACATTAACGGCGGCGAGATTATTTACAAAGACAGTAAACAAAATCCATCAAAATTGGTTTATAATTATTTAACAATCCCTAGAGGCGGTCAATTCGTTATAAAACTATCCGATGGCACAAAAGTGTGGTTAAATTCTGCCTCTCAGTTAAAATTTCCTGTAGCATTTATCGAAGGAGCATCAAGAGATGTAGAATTGGTGTATGGTGAAGCCTATTTTGAGGTGTCAAAAAGTACGGAACATAAAGGAGCTCATTTTCAGGTTTATAATAAAAATCAGAAAGTTGAGGTTGTGGGTACTGAATTTAATATAAAAGCTTATAACGACGAATCAAATGTGTACACAACTCTTGTAAACGGAAAAGTGAATGTTGAAACAGGAAACAAGAAATTAAGATTATCTCCAAATCAGCAACTAAATCTAGATCTTAAAAATAATACTTCAATAATTAAAACGGTGGATGCTTATAACGAAATATCGTGGAAAGACGGCGTCTTTACTTTTAAAGGAAAACCACTAAAAGAAATCATGAAAGTAATATCAAGATGGTACGATGTTGATGTGATTTTTGTAAATAAAAAGCTTGAAAATGTACAGTTTAAAGGTAGTCTTGACAAAAAACAATCGCTTGAAGAGATTCTTTCAATTATGAAATCAACTACAATTGACAGTTATGAAATTAAAGATAAAACTTTAATGATAAAGTAAACGCTTGAAACAATAGTACTGATTCTCTAAAAGAAGTTTGTTTTAAATAAAGAAGAAAATAAAATTACTAACTAATTATAACCAAAATAAAAATATCGCCTATGAAGTAAAAAAAGAAGGATAGAGTTTAACCGACCAAAGTACTAACTCTATCCCCTTATCAAATTATCAATTAATTAAATTTTTTAACTAAAAAATAATGACAAATTTATGAAAATTAATTTTAAGCATCCCCATTTTTACTTTAGAAAGGGGCTATTAATGAATATTATGCGAACATTCATCTTCTTATTTTGCACAACACTTTTTGCCCTGACTCCTGAAAATGTTTTGTCACAACAATCAAAAATTGAGGTGAAAGAAAATAAAAAAATGTCTATAGATGAAGTTTTCGACTTGATTATGGAGCAAACCGATTATAAATTCTTTTATGAAGAAGGGATTTTTAAAGGACTTCCTATGGTAACTTTAAAAAAAGGTACTATAAAAACTAATGATCTTTTAAAACAAAGTCTTGCAAATGCGAACATAGATATTGTAATAGGTAAAAATAATGCCGTAATTATTAAGGAAAAGCCTAAGAATGTAACTTCAGTTTTGCAAAAAATTAAAATAACAGGAACAGTTACAGATATTGCCGGAATACCTATACCTGGGGCTAATGTGACTGAAAAAGGAACTAAGAACAGTACGCAAACTGACTTCAATGGTAAATTTGTTATAGAAGTAGCAAATAATAATGCCATATTAGAATTTAGCTATATCGGAATGGTATCTCAAGAAAAACCAGCCAGTTCAGTAATTGTAAATGTGCAATTAAAGGAAAATACCACTCAGCTTGATAATATTGTGGTAACGGCATTAGGTATAAAGAGAGAGAAAAAAGCTTTAGGTTATGCTTCGCAAGAAGTTAAAGGAACCGATTTAACAGCAGGTATTGCAAGTGGAAACTTTCTTAATGATCTTTCTGGAAAGGCTGCGGGGGTTTATATTAGAAAAAATACAAATTTTGGAGGTTCTACAAATGTAATCTCAAGAGGAGTAAAAAGTCTTACCGGAAATAATCAAATGCTTATTGTAATTGATGGTATTCCTATCAATAATTCAACGGTAAATTCAAGTACAGCTTCACAAGGAGCAAGAAACACTTATGACTATGGTAATGCTGCTATGGATATTAATCCTGATGATATCGAGTCAATAAACGTTTTAAAAGGTGCTGCAGCTGCCGCTTTATATGGATGGCAGGCCGGTAATGGTGTTATTATGATCAGCACTAAAAAAGGTAAAGCAACGAAAGGAATGGGAATAACTATTTCAAGTGAATTTAGTGTAGGTTCTATCGATAAAAAAACTTTTCCTGTTTACCAAAACAAATACGGACAAGGTTATGGTCCTAGTTACGATGCAGCAGGTAATCCAAAAGGAATACCGGTAGGACCAACAGGAGCCTTTTTTACGATAGATAAAAACGGTAATCAAGTTGTAACCACAACCGATGATGCTTCTTACGGTGTGGCTTTCGATCCAAATCTTTCTGTTTACACATGGGAATCATACAGTCCATATTCTTCAAAATACGGACAGAAATCACCATGGCAAGCTGCTAAAAATGGTCCTATAACCTTTTTTCAAACCGCTACAACATTCAATAATTCAATATCTCTTGAAGATGCTAATGACAAAACCAACTTTATTTTAAATTACAATAATTTTAAAGAGACTGGTATTTTGCCAAATAGTGAATTAAAGAAAAACAATGCAAGTATCAAGTTAAATCACAAGTTTACAGATAAATTATCTACTAGTGTTTTTGCAAATTACATGACACAAAGTACGATTGGTAGAAATAGTTCTGGATATACAGGAGATAACATTACGGGTTGGTTTCGTCAATGGTGGGGTACTAATGCGGATCTTAAATCACAAAAAGAGGTTTTTGAAAATTCAGGAGGACAAAATATATCTTGGCTTATGGGAGATCCTGCTAATGGAAACACAGCTCCAAAAACTATGGATAACCCATATTTTACGCGATATAAAAACTACCAATCTGATGAGAGAAACCGTTTTATTGGTTACGGTCAATTGGATTATAAATTTACAGATTGGTTATCAGCTTCTGGAAAAGCAAGTATTGATAGTTACTCAGAGTTACGTGAAGAAAGAAAAGCTACAGGATCTATCAATGGATCATTTGGTTTAAGCAGAGCAAATGTTCCTTCAGGATATCAAAAATATGTTGGTTCGTTTTCTGAGCAAAACTATCAGTTTATCTTAACTTTTAATAAAAAAATTGGAGAGGACTTTTCTGTAAATGCTTTGGCAGGGGTAAATACTTTAAGAACAAAAACGAATTCAACTCTTGCTTCAACAGATGGAGGACTTATAATTCCAGATATTTTTGCATTGTCAAATTCAGTAAACCCTTCCCCGTTTCCATTAGAAACAGAAAATAATTCGGCGGTAAACAGCTCTTACGCTTCTGTTTCTTTAGGATACAAAGATTTCTTGTATTTAGAAGGAACTGTTCGAAATGATGCCTTTTCTACTTTACCAAAAGGTAATAATTCATTAAATACATTCTCTACTTCTGCAAGTTATGTTTTTACAAACCATATCAACGCAGATTGGTTGTCTTTCGGGAAATTAAGAGCAAGTTATGCAGAGAATCCACAAGGGAACATTGATTTGTACTCTTTAAGAGATGTTTATGATAAATTTAATCCATTTGGATCAAATCAAATTTATTCAATACCAAATAGAAGTAATAATCCTGATTTGCGCCCTGTAAAAACCACATCTCAAGAACTTGGTTTAGAAATGCAATTTTTCCGCAAAAGAGTTGGATTTGATGTGAGTGTGTATAAAAGTTTAAGTAATGACCAAATATTCCCTGTAGATTATTCTACTGCAACTGGTAACTCTTCAAGATATGTAAATGCAGGGTCAGTTGAAAACAAAGGTATCGAGGTACAGTTTAATGTGACTCCTATACAAACAAAAGATTTTAGTTGGGATGTATTTTTAAACTGGTCTAAAAATGAGAATACACTAGTATCATTAGCATCAGGAATTGAAACGCTTTCAATAGGAGGATTTCAAGGAATAGGTATAGTGGCAAAAGTAGGTCATCCTTATGGAGATATAGTTGGTAAAGATTATGTTTATGCTGCGGATGGGCAAAAAGTTACAGAGAATGGTCTTTACGTAATGACAACTACAACAAACAATGTTATTGGAAATATTACTCCTGATTGGATTGGTGGACTTCGTAATAAATTTACATACAAACAAGTTTCGTTTGGTTTCTTAATCGATGTGCAGCATGGTGGTGATCTTTACTCTCTAGATCAAGCATACGGTCAGCATACAGGTTTATACGAATCGACGGCAGGATATAACGAATTAGGAAATCCTATTAGAAATACACTTGCAAATGGAGGCGGACTTATTCTTCCTGGAGTAAATAAAGATGGTACGCCAAATACAACCAGAACACCACGTCCAGAAGTTGCAGGAAGTATTTACGGATATAAAGCCAATCCCGAAAAGGCATATATATACGATGCAAGTTATGTTAAATTAAGAGAGGTAAGTCTTAGTTATACATTCCCATCACAGTTTGTATCTAAAATGAAATTGACTGATTTAAGAGTTTCTTTAATTGGATCTAATTTATGGATAATCAGTAAAAATCTTCCTGATGCAGATCCAGAGAGTGGAGTTAGTGCAGGTAATTTATCTTCAGGTTATTCTGGAGGTTCACTTCCTTCAACTAGAAACATTGGTTTTAACCTTACTTTAAAATTTTAATGATGAAAAAAATACTTTTATTACTATCTATTGTAAGCATATCTTTTTCGTGCAGCTCAGATATTACAGATATGAATACTGATCCTAAAAAGCCAAGCAGTACACAACCAGAATATTTATTCACGGGCGCACAGAAAGCATTAGTTGATCAGATAGTTACAACTAGTCAGGTTTTTAGATTGTTTTCACAGCAATGGGCATCAACTACAATTCCTTCAACAAGTCAATATGTTATTCCAGATATTCCAGATGCGCGTTTCACAGTGTTTTATAGAGATGTGCTAAGAGACTTTTCCGCTGCAAAAACAATGATTGAAAATACGCCAACTTCAACTGCTGCGGCTGATATTGCTGTAAAGCAGAATAAATTAGCACTTATTGATGTTTTAGAAGTTTACAGCTACAGTATGCTGGTTGATACTTTTGGAAATGTGCCCTATTCTCAAGCTCTTGATATTAAGAATTTTCCTTTGCCTGCTTATGATGACGCTAAAACTATTTATATGGATCTTATAGCAAGATTAATAAAAGACTCTGCTATACTGAAAGCAAATTCAGCTAATGCTAACTTTGGGAGTGCAGATATTGTTTATGGCGGAAATGCGGCAAGTACTGCAAAATGGGCAAAATTTGCTAATTCATTAATTATCAAATTAGCCGTAAATATTTCAGATGTTGATCCTGCTTTTGCGGCGACTACTGTTCAGGCAGCACTTGCAGCAGGTCCATTGGCAAGTAATGCAGATAATACCAAGTTAAATTATTTAACCACTACCGGAAATCAAAATCCATTATACAACACATTAGTAACTAGCAATAGAAACGATTTTATTCCAGCTGAACCTTTTGTTGCCGCAATGGACGCTATAGTTCCCGGAGGTGATCCAAGAATGACAAAGTATTTTGTAAATGCAACAACACCTGCACCTGCGCTTCCTGCAGGACGAACTTTTATAGGTGGTACTTATGGCGAAGCCAATGTTTTTTCAACCTATTCACATATAACAGCAACATTAAATAATCCTGTGTTTCCAGGAACTTTATTTGATTATTCTGAATTGCAATTTTTATTGGCGGAAGCAGCTGAGAAAAATTTAATTCCAGGAGGTTCTACAAAAGCTAAAACATATTATGATGCGGCGATAACCGCTTCAATGTTAGATTGGGGAGTAGCTGCGACCGCTATCACAACTTACCTTGCAAGTCCTAAAGTAGCTTACACAAATAGTCAAAGTGGAGCAACTTATAAAGAAAAAATTGGTAATCAAGCATGGTTTGCACTTTATAACAGAGGATTTGAAGCATGGACATCTTATAGAAGATTAGATTTTCCAATTTTAAAATCACCTAAAGCAGCTGTAAACAGAGGTATTTTGACTGTTCCTGTACGTTATCTTTATCCTAGTGCAGAGCAGACAAAAAATGAAACCAATTATAATAAAGCGGCTGGTGATATTGGTGGTGACTTAATGAACACTAGAATATTTTGGGATAAATTCTAGTCCTGATCACATTATGTTTTCTTAATTAATTTGATAATCGAAGATTGAATACTAATTCATTATTAAGATTATAGAAGATAAAAAGTTTGGTTTTTGTCTAAAAAATAACCCCATTTATTTTTTTGTAATTGGGGTTATTATTTTTTGCCATATAGAGCCATTTCTAGAAAACTATCCAAATAAAACAATACTAATTCAAATTTTACAGTATGAAAAACATACTTTACACAGTTCTGTTTTTTATTATAGGATTCCAAGTTACGAATTCGCAGCAGTTGAAATCTCCCAACGGAAATTTTATTATGGAGTTTGCGTTACAAAATGATGGAACCCCAACTTACAGTTTAATATACAAAGGAAAAACAGTTGTAAAGCCCAGTAAGTTAGGAATTGAACTCAAAGAAGATAAAAACATCAAAAAATCTTTATTGAATGATTTTGCGATAATGGATAAAAAAACTTCTTCATTTGACGAAACTTGGAGGCCGGTTTGGGGCGAAGTATCATCAATTCGAAATCAATACAACGAACTTGCGGTAACATTAATTCAAAATGAAACCAATAGGCAGATTATCATCCGTTTTCGATTGTTTAATGATGGTTTAGGTTTTCGTTATGAATTTCCATCCCAAAAAAATCTTACCTATTTTGTCATAAAAGAAGAAAGAACACAATTTGCAATGACAGGAGATCATACCGCTTTTTGGATGCCGGGAGATTATGATACTCAAGAATATGATTATACCACTTCGAAGTTATCTGAAATAAGAGGACTTTTTCTAAAAGCAAAAAACAGAAACTTATCTCAGCCTCCCTTTTCTTTAACCGGAGTACAAACGTCGCTGATGCTAAAAACAAACGATGGTTTGTATATTAACTTACACGAAGCGGCATTAATTAACTATTCTTGCATGCACTTGAATTTAGATGACAAAAATATGGTATTTGAATCTTGGTTAACTCCAGATGCAAATGGCGATAAAGGATACATGCAAGCTCCTGCAAATTCACCTTGGCGTACCATTATTGTAAGTGATGATGCCAGAGAAATTTTAGCTTCTAAAATGACTTTAAATTTAAATGAACCTTGTAAAATTGAAGATACTTCTTGGATAAAACCGATCAAATATGTTGGTGTTTGGTGGGAAATGATTACAGGGAAAAGTTCATGGAGATATACCGATGAATTACCATCTGTACAACTTGGTATTACAGATTATTCTAAAGTGAAACCAAACGGAAGACATGCGGCAAACAATGAGAATGTCAAGAAATATATTGATTTTGCCGCAACAAATGGTTTTGATGCCGTTTTAGTCGAAGGCTGGAATGAAGGCTGGGAAGACTGGTTGGGCCGCTCGAAAGATTACGTTTTTGATTTTGTAACTCCCTATCCTGATTTTGATGTAAAAGGGATACACGAATATGCAAAATCAAAAGGAATAAAAATGATGATGCATCATGAAACATCTGGATCTGTTCGTAACTATGAGCGTCACATGGACAAGGCTTATCAATTTATGAAAGATAATGGATACGATGCTGTAAAGAGCGGCTATGTAGGCAGTATTCTTCCAAGAGGAGAAAACCATTATAATCAGTGGATTGTAAATCATTATCAATATGCTGTAGAAAAAGCGGCAGAATACAAAATTATGGTCAATGCGCATGAAGCGGTGAGGCCTACAGGTATTTGCAGAACTTACCCTAATTTAATTGGAAACGAATCGGCAAGAGGAGGAGAGTGTGAAGCTTTTGGCGGATCAAAACCAAATCATGTAACAATAATACCTTTTACCCGATTAATTGGCGGACCAATGGATTATACTCCAGGGATTTTTGAAATGGATATAAGTAAAATTAATCCACGCAATAAATCGCACGCTAACTGTACACTTTCAAATCAACTCGCATTATATGTAACTATTTACAGTCCCTTGCAGATGGCTGCCGATTTACCTGAGACTTATAATCGTTTTTCAGATGCTTTTCAGTTTATTAAAGATGTCGCAGTAGATTGGAGTGAAAGTAATTACTTAGAAGCTGAACCGGGTCAATATATTACCGTTGCCCGTAAAGCAAAAGGAACCAATAACTGGTTTGTAGGGAATGTAAATGGAATTGAGCCTCGAACTTCTAACATTAATTTTGATTTTTTAGAAAAAGGAAAAAAATACACCGCTACTATTTATGCCGATGGAAAAGAAGCGAATTACAAAACAAATCCCCAAGCTTACACTATTCGAAAAATTGCCGTAACAAATAAATCAAAACTTTCTCAATTAAGTGCATCTGGCGGCGGTTATGCGATAAGTATACTTGAAGACAAAAAGTAAAAAGCAGTTTAGGATTTTATAAGTTCTTTTAACGATGAATAAGAACTTAGATCTGAAACTTAAATAGAAGTAATTATTGAGTTACATTTAATGAACTAGGTTAACTATAAATTAAAAATCAAGAATATGAATTTGAATATAAAATTTTTGACGGTATTATTATTGGTGAATTTTGTTGTTTCTGCACAAACAAAAGGAGACGAATGGAACTTGATTGCGAATTCGAGGGAAAATTATTTTGGAGTTGCAATGGCAAATGGCAAGATCGGAATTGTTACTGATGATACCCCTCTAAAAACAAAAGAAATCATCCTAAATGGCGTTTACGAGCCTAATCCTAAAAACGGAATTAGTAAAGTGGTAAGAGGAATTGAGTTTTTAAATCTGCACTTATCAATTGATAACCAAATGGTCGACGGTACTAATATTGATCATTGGAGTCAACAAGTTTCAATGAAAGAAGGAACAAGTACTACTTCGTTTCAATTTAAAGATTTAGCTCAAATTAAGTATACCATTTTGGCTAATAGAGTATTGCCTTATTCAGCAATGGCAGTTGTTGAGATTGTTCCGATGCGGGATATTGAAATTAGCGCATCAAACTATATGAATGTTCCAGAAGAGATGAAGACAGTCAAAAGCGAGTTTAGGGTGATGAAGAAAAAGAACTACGGAATACCTCTTTTTAGAACTATTGCTCAGACCAATACTGGTAAATGGACGGTTTCAGCTTCTACTACTTTTCTTTTTGATGGCAACGCAGAAGTAGTGTCACAAAAAGGATCAGAAGCAGGTTTTTCAAGGAAAATACAAAAAGGAAAAAAATATCGTTTTGTAGTTGCTGGAGGGACTTGTAATTCTAAAGATATTTTAGATCCAGTAAATGAAGCAGAACGCCAAGCTATTTATGCTTTTTCAGAAGGGATAGATAATTTACTCGATAAACATAAAAAGGCATGGGCTGATTTATGGGAGACAGGAGATATTCAAATAGAAGGCGATTTAGATGCGCAGCAAAGAGTTAGATTTGCCTTATATAACTTATATTCTTTTATTCGCGAAGGAAGCAGACAAAGTATTTCGCCTATGGGATTATCATCTCAAGGATACAACGGACATATTTTTTGGGACACAGAACTTTGGATGTACCCATCGCTTTTAGCATTACAGCCAGAATTGGCAAAATCGTGTCTAGACTACAGATCTGATCGATTGCAGAAAGCAAAACTGAAAGCATTTATTTATGGTTATAAAGGTGCCATGTATCCCTGGGAATCTGATGATACTGGAGAAGAAGCTACACCAACAAGTGCTTCAATGGGTATTTTTGAACAACATATTACAGCAGATGTTTCAATTGCTTTTTGGAATTATTATGCCTTGACTCAAGACAAAAAATGGTTACGTGAAGAATGGAATGTAATAAAAGAAACCGCTGATTTTTGGGTTAGCAGAGTTGTAAAAAATACAGATGATAGTTATTCGATTTTGAATGTGGTTGGAGCTGATGAATATGCTTTAAATGTTGATGATAATGCTTTTACAAATGGAGCTGCGATTGAATCATTAAAAAATACCATAAAAGCTGCTGAAATATTGAATGAGCCGATTAATCCAAAGTGGATTGAAATTTCAAACAAACTAAAAATTCATAATGAAAACGGAATTACTCAAAATTATAAAGGATACAAAGGTCAAGCGACAAAACAGGCTGATGTGAATTTGTTAGCCTATCCACTGCATGTTGTAAATGATGAAAAACAAATCAAAGCAGATTTAGATTACTACGCTGCAAAAGTTGATTTAAAAGACGGGCCGGCAATGACTTTTGGTGTGTTCTCCGTTCTGTATTCACGTTTAGGAGATAGAAAGAAAGCATATGAATATTTCGTAAAATCGTATTTACCTAACAGTCGTCCGCCATTTGGAGTATTCTCAGAATCGGCTAATAGTAACAATCCGTATTTTGCTACTGGAGCAGGAGCAATGCTGCAAGCTGTTATTTACGGTTTTGGAGGTGTTGAACAAACGGATAATGGATTGAAATTCAACAAAGGCTTACTTCCTGAAAAATGGAAATCTTTAAAGATAATTGGTATTGGAACTGAGAATAAAACGATCATAATAAAATAAGTAAGATTAAGTTTGGTATCGCAATTTTCTTTGAGTTAGCGGCATCGAGATTTAGTTTTGTTTTTGTTTTTTGGAAGAAGAAAGGGATAACAGATGTATTAAATTAGTACATCTATTATCCCTTTCTTAATTTAATCGAATGACTTTTTTTTATAAAGTTTACGATCTAGACCTTAACTTATTGTTTTACAAGCTTAATTGTTTTAGCATTATTTCCATTGCGTATTTCTACAAGATATGTTCCAGGGCTTAGATTACTTCTTAACGCTATGGCTGATGTGTAACTTGATTTTACAGTATCTATTTTTCTTCCTAAAAGATCAAAAACATTAATAACAATGTTTTGCTTATCGTCTCCTCCCGTGATGTTTATTTGGAATTCGGTTTTTGTTGGATTTGGAGATCCGCTTACCATAAAATCATCGATTTGCTGTTCTGCAATTTTAAAAGAAGAAGTACTTAAAGAAGAATTGTTTTCGCATAAACCAAGAGAACAGCCATGTGCTAAATGAGCCGCAACAGCATTAGTTGAAATACAAAGACTTTTATTATTGGTATGACATACTGTTACTTTTTTGTCAGCACAACGAACATCAGTTACTGTTATTTGTTTTGTTATAGTGACTTGGCAGGCTAATGCGTCAGTAATAGTTAAACTGTAGTCGTGAATTCCTGCTGTCGAAGGACTTATTGAAATACTATTTGTTGTTGCTCCATTACTCCATGAATAAGCAAAAGGCGCTGTTCCGTTTGAAGCTGCAGCAGTCAATGTTAATGAAGAAGAACCATATCCCAGATAAATTGTATTAGCATTTCCTCCAGGATTTACAGCGTAAACATCAGGAATATTCGCAGAGAGTGCGCTGTTAATAGTTACAGTTGTTGTATTTGCACTGCTATTTCCTGCGTTATCAGTAACTGTCCATATTATATGAGACGTTCCTACGTTAAAGTTTCCGCTGGCATCCAATCCGCTTCCGTTTCTTGTAGTTGCACCTGTAATTTCGTAAGTAACCGTATTAATAATGCAATTATCAGATGCTGTTGCTGACGGAATAGTATAGTTACCGTTTGACTCATAACAAAGAGCAATAGTAGCAATTGAATTTACTGTTGGAGCTTTTGTATCAATTACAGTAACAGTTTGTGTAGTCACAGCTGTATTGCCGCTTTCATCAATGGCGGTCCAAACTACAGTTGTTGTACCGTGAGGAAATAATGTCGGCGCATTATTAGTAATACTTGCAACAGAACAATTATCAGTAACCATTGGCTGCGTTAATACCAATGCCGCACCACATTGATTTTCATCATTGCTCACTGTTATTACAGCTGGTACAGCAAAGATTGGTTTTTCTGTATCATTAACCGTAATTATAAAAGAGGTTGAACTACTGTTGCATCCATCGGTCGCTGTCCAGGTAACAGTCGTATTCCCTTTATTAAAAACTTTATTTGCTAATGAACCGCTGCCAGTGGCTGAAGTTGCACCAGTAAGTAAATAGTTATAAGTAATAGTATTACAGTTGTTCAATGCTGTTATATCAAATTCATTCGCTTGAACGGTATATGTAGATACACCTGTATTTGTACTCCTGATAATATCGGATTTTGCAGGAACATAAAATGTCGGCTTAACTTGACCGTTGAATGAAAAGTCGTCGATACCCACTAAAGGATTTCCAGAAGTTTTGTTAGAGCCGTACCAGTATAAACGAAGTGTGATTGGAGTTTTAATATTCGATAGAGGACTTAAGTCATAGGTTAGTAATGTTGCAGCAGTTCCAGTAAAAGATTGAGGTGCTGTGATGTCACTCGTAAAACCATCTGCGCTGGACCTCATAACATATGTACTTGGATCAGCTGCATTTCCCTTTCTCGCTGTAAATTTAAGGTTAGAAAAATCTATTTTGTAACCATTATTAGGTTGCAGCTTAAACTCAAAATATTGATTAAGATTTAGAGCAGTAGCAGGATCCGAAGCAGTTGTTTTATTAGTCCATCCATTTAGTAAAACACGGCCGCCAATTTGACCTGCAGTATTAAGTCCGCCACTAGTGCCATAATAAAAATTGGGTGTTGCATTTCCATCGCTGGCGATATTAGGATTCGTTGTATTTCCTGTTGTAATAGGCGCGGTAAAGTCAACAGGAGTACTGGTAAAAGTATTACCCCAAATTTGTATCGGTGCACTGTTATTATTAAGTTCAAAAATCTTTATATCATCATGATAAATAATACGTGTTGCTACATTGGGTGGGTCAGTAGTAATAGACTGCCCAGGGCGGTATAATCCCCATTTCAAATATCCAGAAGGGTTAGTCTCGGGAACATCCTGATTGAAAGTTCTAAAATTACTCACCTGCCAAGCCAAAGTATAATCAGTTTGACCTGGTAACCTGTAATAAACCTTATAATATCCAGTTGCATCAGTTGTCATTTTTGCGTCAATTCTAAAATCGATCCACTGATTGATGTATGGACGAAAATCGCCTATAATAGATGGTTCAATATTATCATTGGGTATACGGAAAGTAATACTATTACGTTTCGCACTAAGATACCAAGCAGGGTTTTCGCCTCCACTTTGTTTGCCTTGAAAAATAATATCCCCGCTTTGTGCCATACCCGATGTATAAGGTTCCCAATCTTTCAGCTGCAGACTAACTTCAAAACGGCGTTCATCTCCAGGGTAGTATTTTCCATCAGCAAACATTTGAGCGGTAGCTGCTTCGCTTCGCCAATGGTTATCAGAAAAATATCCTTCGTCTCCTATTGTTACGCGGTGAGCAATAGCATAATTGCCGGTACGACCAGGGCTTACTAAGTATTCTGCGTCAGCAGCGGTGGCATGGGTTGTCGTTAAATTTGGAATACCAGAGTTTACTGTACCACTTTCGTAATCAACATTAACAAGCGTATTGGTAATCGTTGCAGGAGGTGTTGGAGGTGCAGCGGTTAAAAAATTAGAATAACTGATGTCATCAATATACAATATAGGAGCCGATGATCCTGCGCCCACATTCAGTAAATTCATTCCGCTGATGTTAGTTCCCTGCGCAAGTAAACCTGTTCCAGGATCTGCATTAGTAAGTACTTTTATAGTATCAATCCAAATATCATAAGTACCCGCCAGAAGGTTATGAGTTACCATGTTTGCACCACTTCCAGTTACGTATGATGCAGTGCTATTACTGTTATTCATAAAAAACTTCAGAATATAAACTTGGTTTTTGTTAATTGTTGTCTGAGAAAGCCCGGTTGTTGTATAATTTGGACTTGCAGCCGAAGAGAGCCAATCGAGGTTGACAGTAGTTGCAGCGGGAGATAATCTCAAAGCAGCAAATGTTTGCGGTAAACTTACTCCGCTGCTATTATTAAAATTACTGCCATTACCAAAATACAATAAGAACCTGCCATTAGTTCCTGAGCTGATATTGATTTTACATTCAAAAGCAGCGACATTAGAAGCTGTAAAAGGAGCTAGAGCAAATTTAGCCCCCGTTACAGTAGTGCCGCCATTTATTTTAAGTTCGGCTCCTGTACCTCCTGCAAAATTAGAAGAGGTGAGTTCAACAGCGCCTTCAGCAGCCGATGAAGCTTTTACACTGGCATTGCCGCCGCCAGCCATTGGTGCGGGTAAATAGGTAGAACTATAAGTTGTAGATGTATATGGCTCTGAGGCGGTAACCCCAAAGTTATATACCCAACTAGAATCTTGAGCTTTTGCTTCTAATAAAGAAAAGACACAAAGTAAAGCAAGTAAACTTTTTTTCATAATTAAACGGTTTTTGGTTGAGTTAGTAAAGCAGCAATTTTTTAATTGGATTGTATAAGCCAATTAAAAAAAAGCTTGTGGTTTTTATAGTGGATGTGTATTAATGTTCATTTTTTTTATTTTGGCAGGATTATTTTTTTGTTTAATTTTTTTATTTCCGAATAGTATAAATACTAACAGCACTTTTTTAAGAAGAAATAATTTTTACTAAGCCGAAGAAGTCAGTAAGGATTAGAAATTCTTTTTTCGTGAGGTAATAGTTTACAGCAATATTTAGTTTTGATAAGCACTTTTATAAAGCTAATTTAAACTTGATGATGAAAATGGTATTTCAAATTCAGCTATAAATGTTTTGATTTTGTACAAATGTTTATTTTTATCAAATTGCAGGAGCAGAATTTCGCGGTTGTGAATATTCTTTAATGACGTTTTTTAATCAGTAGGATTTGCATTTGAAACCACAGCAGTCTGCTTTTAATTACAAAGAAAACGGATTACAATAAAACACTTTGCGACGTTTACAGTGGTATAACGCACACTTTTTTATATGAAAATGTAAAAGGCTTCGAGCCAATAAGAAATGCAGATTATTACTTTTTGTTAAATAAAATTAGTGCTGACAATAAATACAGTATAATTAATGGCAAAGGAGCTGTACTTACAAAAGAAATTATTGTGCCTGATTATAAACAATATAATTATTCAAAAGAGTATTTTGAGCTTTCTAAAAAATTCAAAGGAAAACCAACAGAATGTTATGACAAAAAAGGTGTTAAAATTCAATGTACTAAGTAGTTAATGTAATCTCTCAATAAAAAAAGC
>NZ_NRQV01000055.1:0-14896 GCF_004119505.1 Flavobacterium sp. YO64
ACAACGGGATTCGGACTTGGTTTACGCATTGTAAACCGTATCTTAAACCTGCACCAATCAAGCATAACTTACAGTGTAACAGATGAAAACGCGAATTTATTTCAATTAATTTTTCATTAATAATTTATTTTAAGGTATTTTTAAGGTAGATTTTAAGGTGTCTTAAAGTCTACTGATAGCATATTTGTATAAAATAAATTTGATACAATGAAAAAACTATATGCATTGCTGTTACTTGTATTCTTCAATCAAGTAATTGTGGCTCAGAAAACAGTTACTCTTCAAGACTGTGAAAGCCAATTTCTTAAAAAGAACCTTTTTTTATTGGCATCTCAATATAATATCGATGCCTCAAAAGCACTGACCATTCAGGCAAAAATTTGGGACAACCCAACTATTTCTGCGGAATTAAATGCTTATAATCCTGAAAGGAATCAGTATTTTGATATAGGAAAAGATGGTCAAAAAGCATTTGGTATAGAACAGTTAATTTACTTGGGCGGAAAAAAACGCAATGAAGTAAAACTGGCAAAAACTAATGAACAATTAGCAGAACTCCAATTCAATGATTTGCTTCGAACATTAAAACTGCAGCTGCGTAAAAGTTTTTACACGGTTTACTACAACACAAAAAGCCTTGAAACGACAGATAATCAGCTTGCACATATTGAAGACTTAATCAATTCATACTCTGTACAAGTACAGAAAGGAAATATTGCATTAAAAGATCTTGTTCGTTTACAATCACTTTATTTAAACTTTAAGAATGAGAGAATGGAAGTTGTAAATAATAGTATTGAAGAGCAGGCAAACTTAAAACTCCTATTAAACGAAACTGAAACTATTATTCCAAATGTTTCAAAAGATGATTTCAATAAATACTTAAAAACAATACCATTTGATTTAAAATCTTTTCAAGATGAAGCAATTGCAAATCGTCCTGATTATTTAGCTCAGCAAAAAGAAATTGAAGCAAATGAATTAAATGTCAAATGGCAAAAATCACTTTCTATTCCTGACATCACTTTAGGTGCAAACTATGACCAGCGAAGCGGCGCTTTTGAAAAAGAAGCAAATCTATCAATTGGAATTCCACTCCCGCTTTGGAACAAAAACAAAGGAAACATTAAATACGCGCAAACCATTCTGGCGCAGTCAAAAGTAGAAAAGCAAAATTTTGATCTTCAACTGCAAACTGAAATTACATCGGCTTGGAATAAATGGAATGAATCTAGAAAAAATTATACTGTAATTAAACCAACTGTTAACTCCGATTTTGAAGCAGTTTACAACGGAATTTTAGCCAATTTTCAAAAAAGAAATATCAGCTTATTAGAATTTACGGATTTTATGGAAAGCTACAATCAAGCAAATCTTCAAGTTAACGAACTAAAGAAAAAACTAGCCTTATCTGGAGAAGAATTAAACAGTACAATCAACAAGGATTTATTCTAAAACTAAATAATAATGAAACATACACTAATTATAGGAATTGCAATTGTTAGTTTATCGCTGACAAGCTGCAAAAAGGAAGTAGAAAATCCTCAAACCAATTCTTCATTTGCACTAAGTGACAGTATGCTTAAAACCACAAGCACCGCAACTGCAACAACTCAAATTGTAAAAAATGAATTAAGCTTTTATGGAAAAATTACGGCCGACAATAATAAAATGATAGATGTTTACCCTCTTGTTGGCGGTAATGTAATCAAAGTTAATGTAGAGCTTGGTGACTACGTACATAAAGGACAAGTTTTGGCTATTATAAAAAGTACTGATGTAGCCGATTTTGAAAAGCAATCTATAGATGCTAAAAGCGATTTATTAGTCGCTAAAAACAATTTAAAGGTGGCACAGGAATTATTTGACGGAAAATTAAATTCTGAAAGCGATGTACTCCAAGCAAAATCCGAAGTAAACAAAGCTCAATCTCAACTAAGTAAAATTCAGGAAACTTATAAAATCTATAACATAAAAGCAGGTTCAATTTACGAAGTAACTGCTCCAATTAGTGGATTTATTATTCAAAAAAGCATTAATCAAGATATGCTTTTAAGATCTGACCGTTCTGAAAACATATTTGATATTGCAGAAATCAGTGAAGTTTGGGCAATGGCAAATATCAACGAAATTGATATTAATAAAGTAAAACTAGGTATTGATGCCAGCGTAACAACTTTAAGTTATCCAGATAAAATCTTTAAAGGTAAAGTAGATAAAATATTCAATGTAATTGATCCGCAAACTAAGGCAATGCAGGCAAGAATAAAACTTCAAAATCCAGGATTTTTGCTAAAACCTGATATGAATGCAAACATAAAATTATCTTTTAATGAGGATAAATCAATGATAGCAATTCCTAGTGACGCCATTGTTTTTGATAAAAGTAAAAACTTTGTAATGATATTCAAGGATCGTCATAATATTGAAACTAGACAAGTTGAAGTTTTTAGAGTTGTAGGAGATACAACTTACATTTCAAGCGGTTTAAAGGAAAATGAAAAGGTAATTACTAATAATCAGTTATTTATTTATCGCGCATTAAACGATTAAGACATGAACAAATTCATAAGAAACATTATTGCTTTCTCTCTTAAGAACAAAGCATTTACCTTTTTTTGGGTTGGAGTACTGGCCGTCGCAGGTTTTATTTCCTTCAAAAATATGCCAATTGACGCTTTTCCAGATGTTACCAACACGCAGATTATTATCATCACACAGTGGAATGGAAAAAGTGCCGAAGAAGTTGAACGTTTTGTTACTTCGCCGATCGAAATTTCGATGAACTCGGTTCAAAAAAAGACTAGTGTACGAAGTATTACAATGTTTGGTTTATCTGTTATCAAAATTATTTTTGATGATGGTGTAGATGATACTTTCGCTCGCTTTCAAGTAAATAATCTGCTTAAAAATGTAAAACTTCCTGATGATGTTGAGCCAGATGTTCAACCTCCGTATGGACCAACCGGAGAAATTTTTAGATATATTGTAAAAAGCGACAGCAGAGACAGCCGTGAATTATTAACCTACCAAAACTGGGTAATTGATAAACAATTACGTGCAGTTCCAGGTGTTGCCGATTTAAATGTTTTTGGAGGTCAAGATAAAACGTATGAAGTTGGTGTTGATCCTATAAAACTTGCAAAATACAACATTACACCTCTTCAGGTTTACAATGCTGTAAATGCAGGAAACTTAAATGTTGGTGGTGACATTATTGAAAAAAACGGACAGGCATTTGTAGTTCGAGGAGTTGGTTTACTAAAATCTATTTCTGACATCGAAAACATAATTGTTGACGATGCTGGAGGAAATCCTATTTTGGTAAAAAATGTAGCATCGGTTTACGAAAGTGCGATGCCTAGAGTTGGTCAAACTGGTATTGGCAAAAATGATGACGCTGTTGAAGGTATTGTTGTAATGCGAAAAGGCGAAAATGCACAAGAAACATTAGCCTTAATTAAAGACAAAATAAAAGATTTAAACGAAAATGTACTTCCGAAAGACATTAAAATAGAAACTTTCTATGATCGTGATAACTTAATGAATTTCACTACCGAAACGGTAATGCATAATTTATTTGAAGGAATCATTCTCGTTACTTGTGTTGTGTTTCTTTTTATGGCCGATTGGCGAACAACTTTTACCGTTTCAATTGTAATTCCGCTTTCTTTATTATTTGCCTTTTTATGTCTAAAAATGATGGGAATGAGCGCCAACCTGCTGAGTTTGGGAGCGGTCGATTTTGGGATAATTATTGATGGTGCGGTGGTAATGGTTGAAGGATTGTTTGTAGTGTTAGACCACCGTGCGCATCAATTAGGAATGACTGCGTATAATAAAATTGCCAAAGGAAGTATTATTAAGAAAACGGGAACTGAAATGGGTAAAGCCATCTTTTTCTCTAAATTAATAATTATTACAGCTTTACTTCCAATATTCTCTTTCCAGAAAGTAGAAGGAAAAATGTTCTCTCCCCTAGCCTATACATTAGGTTTTGCTTTAATGGGTGCATTACTTTTCACACTGACTTTAGTTCCAGTTTTATCTCATATTTTACTGAACAAAAATGTAAAAGAAAAGAATAATCCGTTTGTGAACTTTTGGGATAGAATTGTAGGTAAAGGATTTGCTTGGACATTTAAACATAAAGTAAAAACATTAGTTCTATCAATAGGAATTATTGCTGCTACATTTTTTTCAGCTACTTTTTTAGGAACTGAATTTTTACCTCAATTAAATGAGGGCGCCTTATGGGTAACGGCAGAATTACCAATGAGCACATCATTGCCAGAAAGTGTAAAAACTGCTGCAATGATTAGAAAAGATCTTGAAACTTTTCCTGAAGTTAAAAAAGTACTGTCGCAAACAGGTCGAAGCAATGATGGAACAGATCCTAATGGTTTTGGATTTATTCAGCTCCAAGTTGATTTAAAACCAAAAGCGGAATGGAAGCGAAAAATTACAATGGATGACTTAATTAATGAAATGGATGAGAAGCTAAAAGTTCACCAAGGAATTACCTATAATTATTCACAGCCTGTTATTGACAACGTAGCAGAATCTGTAGCTGGTTTTAAAGCTTCAAACGCGGTGAAAATTTATGGAGACGATTTAGATAAACTTGACGAACTATCTAATCAGGTTTTAGCAAAAATTAAAGACATTCCAGGAATCAAAGATGTTGGAATCCTTCGAAATGTAGGTCAGCCAGAAATAAGCGTCGTTTTAGATCGCGAAAAAATGGCGGCATACGGAGTAACTTTAAGCGATGCTCAAGCTGTTTTAGAATTAGCTTTTGGAGGAAAAACAGCCACAGAAAAATATGAAGATGAGAAGAAATTTGATGTTCGAGTGCGTTTTTCTAAAGAATATCGAAAAGATGAAGAAGATTTAGCCGAATTAAAAGTTCCTACTATAAATGGCGCGAAAATTCCATTGAAAGAAATCTGCGACATTAAAACTATTACAGGACCTGCTTTTATCTATAGAGATAATACAAAACGTTTTATAGGAGTTAAATTTTCTGTGAGAGATCGAGATTTAGGAAGTACAATTGCAGAAGCGCAAAAGAAAGTAGCCGAAGTAAAAATGCCAACTGGTTATACAACCGGCTGGACTGGTGAATTTGAAAATCAAGTTCGTGCAAGTGCCCGCTTAGCACAGGTTGTACCAATAAGTTTAATTGGAATATTTGTACTGCTGTTTATTTTGTTTGGAAATCTAAAAGACTCACTGCTTGTATTGGCAAATGTTCCCTTTGCCGTAATTGGAGGAATTATTGCTTTGCATCTTACAGGTATGAATTTCGGAATTTCTGCCGGAGTTGGATTTATCGCTTTACTCGGAATTTGTATTCAGAATGGAGTTATCTTAATATCTGAATTTCATCACAATATCAAAGCAAAATTCTCGCTCGAAGAATCAATTTTTAGAGGCGTAAAAGCACGAACAAGAGCAGTAATTATGACAGCATTAATGGCATCAATTGGTTTAATGCCAGCTGCAATCTCAACTGGAATTGGATCTGAATCTCAAAAACCTCTTGCGATTGTAATTATTGGAGGATTAGTTACAGCAACAATTCTAACGCTCTTGGTCTTCCCTATTTTATTCTGGATTTTCAATCGCAGAAAACATGCGCCTATCGAATAAAAATTTTAAAATTAATTAGTGGTTAATTAAATAGGTTCAAAAAGAAAAAGCATCATTTTTAATGATGCTTTTTTGATTTCTAGGCACAAAAAAAACGACCTTCTGCTCAGGAAGGTCGTTTCGTTTACTAACTCAAACTCTTTAAACTTTTAGAACAAATGTTTATTTTGCTTCTTTCAAAATAGCGATAGCATCTGTCGCATTTGATAACTCAGCATATTTTAATGCTGTATATCCTTTTTCATTTTTTTTGTTTACAACAGCCCCATTTGCTATTAAAACTTTCATGATTTCAACTTTGTTATAGCGTGCTGCTATCATTAAAGGTGACAAATCTTCCGATATTTCGTTTACGTCTCCACCGTACTCAATAAGTTTTTTTACGAATGCAAGATCTCCTTTACTAACAGCCACATTTAATGGTGAAGAAAAACCGTTTGTAATTTCAATTTGTGGTTTCACAAGTGATGTTTGATTTGATGCCATTGAAACATTGGCAAACGCTACTAAAGCAACTCCTAAATAAATGATTGAATTTTTCATAATGATTGATTATTAATTGATTGATATTGATGATTTTTAAATTCTATGTAAATGTAAGTAATTTTATGTATTATGTATTACAAGGTAATATGTTTTAACAAATTACTAACATTCAGTTAATGAAAGGCTTATACATATAATCTAATTGTTATTAAACTTTTTTGCCTACACTTATATAGACGCAGAGATTACAAAAATGTTACACTAAAAATGAAATTTTATAAAAAAAATCTTCAAAAAAATTTAAACGTGGTAAAATACAGCGTTTTACTTTTATAACTTTACAATCATTAATGCTTATTATTTAACTAATTTTCAAAAAAGTAATTAACTATCTAAACCAAAGATTATGGGACTTATCAAAAAAATTCTGGTTATCTTAATTTTAGTTTTTTCTATTGTACTAATTGCAGCTTACTTCATGCCAAAAAATTATGCGGTCGAAAGAGAAATCACGATTAACAAACCTGTTGATACTGTTTTTAATTATGTGAAATATCTAAAAAATCAAAATCAATTTAGTGTCTGGGCAAACATTGACCCAAAAATGAAATCAACTTTTAAAGGTGTTGATGGAACTGTTGGTGCGATTTCAGCATGGGAAAGTAAAGTTAAAGAAGTTGGTGTTGGAGAACAGGAAATAACCAAAATTATTCCTAACTCACGACTGGATTTTGCACTTCGCTTTAAAGAACCAATGAACGACACGGCCAATGGTTTTATGTCAACCGAAAGTTTGGCAGGAAATCAAACAAAAGTAAAATGGGGAGTTAATGGTGTTATTCCTTTTCCTATGAATATAATGCTGCCAATGATGAAAATGGATCAAATGATTGGAAACGATTTGCAAAAAGGTCTTGAAAATTTAAAAGATCAAATGGAACAAAAATAAAATCTAAATTTGATTTAGTAGAAAAATAGTCTTTTAAAATATAAAAAATGCCTTGCGATTAAAAATCTGCAAGGCATTTTTAGCTGGAGAGGTCTAGTTTAAAAATAAATTAAAAACCTTTGACTTATTATTTAGTACTTAGATAATCTAATACATTTTTATTAATACGCTGATCAATATTGTCGATATCAGCTTTAACGAATTTTTCTCCTAAAATATTTTCGTATAATTCGATATATCTTTCAGAAACTGATTCGATATAAGCCTCTGTCATATCAGGAATCTGTTGTCCTTCTTGTCCTTGAAAACCATTTTCAATCAACCAGCGGCGAACAAACTCTTTAGACAATTGTTTTTGCTCCTCTCCTTTATCTTGTCTTTCCTGATATCCATCAGCATAAAAATAACGAGAAGAATCTGGTGTATGAATTTCATCAATTAAAACAATAACTCCGTCTTTTGTTTTTCCGAATTCATATTTTGTATCTACTAAAATTAAACCGCGAGAAGCAGCAATTTCAGTTCCTCTTTGAAATAACGCTCGTGTATATTTCTCTAAAACCAAATAATCTTCTTCAGAAACAATTCCTTTAGATAAAATATCCTCACGAGAAATATCTTCATCATGTGAACCATTATCGGCTTTTGTAGTTGGTGTAATAATTGGCTCAGGAAATTTGTCATTTTCTTTCAAACCTTCGGCCATTGTTACACCGCAAATTTGTCTTCTTCCTGCAGCATATTCACGTGCAGCATGACCAGAAACATAACCACGGATAACCATTTCAACTTTAAAAGGTTCACATAAATGTCCAACAGCTACATTTGGATCTGGAGTTGCAATTAACCAATTTGGAACAATATCTGCTGTAAGCTCCATAAATTTTGTAGCAATTTGATTCAAAATTTGCCCTTTGTATGGAATCCCTTTTGGCAAAACCACATCAAATGCCGAAAGTCTATCGGTTGCGACCATTACCAAAAGTTCGTCATTGATATTATAAACTTCTCTAACTTTTCCGCGGTAAACTGACTTTTGATTCGGAAAATTAAAATTTGTAGTTGTAATTGTATTACTCATTATCCTAAGTTGTGTTGTTTTTTATGAATGCAAATTTAAAACTATTTAAAAGAAAAAAGAATCTATTCAGATTCTTTTTTTCTTTTAATCTCCGTGCAAACCTTAAATTATAAAGCTGCATCACTAACACTTATTTCTTCAACAAAGTCGAATTGAATAAGTTCAGAATTCTACTGTACTCGTCTATCCAAGAATAAGTTTCCTTAAATCCGTGTGCTTCAACAGGGAAAGAAGCTAGTGTCCAATTCTTTTTCTCCAACTCTATAAAACGTTGTGATAAACGAACAATATCTTTGTATTCTACATTATCATCAACCATTCCGTGAAGCATCACCAAGTTTCCTTTTAAATTATCTGCAAAATAAATAGGAGAACTTTTTTTGTAAGCAATTGGATCTGTTTCTGGGAAATTCAAAATATTACCGGTATATCCATGATTGTAATGTGCCCAATCTGTAACCGAACGTAAAGCTGCGCCCGAAGCAAATTCACCAGGAGTAGTAAGCATTCCCATTAAAGTAATAAAACCTCCATAAGACCCGCCATAAATACCTACTCTATCCGCATCAATTCCGTGCTTCTCAACCAAATATTTTTTACCATCCAATTGATCAGTCAAATCTTTTCCGCCCATAAAACGATAAATTCCAGTTCTAAAATCCCTTCCATAACCATCACTTCCTCTATAATCAATATCTAGAACAGTATAACCTAAATCAGTTAACATATTATGAAACATATACTCTCTATAATAATTACTCCAATAATTATGGGCGTTTTGCAAATATCCTGCACCATGAACAAAAATAACTGCAGCTTTATTCGAAGTTTCCGTTTTTGGCGTATATAATCTAGCATATACAGGAGTTCCGTCTTGTGCTTTAAATGTTATAACTTCAGGCTCTCTCCATTTGTAATTTTTGAAACTTTCAGAAACCGAAGAAGTAATTTGTTGCAGTGCAGTATTTTTTTTGTTATCAGCAATGTATAAATCCCATGGAATATTTTTATACGAATAACGTACCAGCAGCGTTTTTTCATCTGGTGAAACTACAACTTCATGCGCTCCATCTTTTGTTAAAATAGGTTCTAAAACACCCCCAGAAGCAGCTAATTTATAATAATTCCTGTTTCCTGGATGTGTGGTATTGGTTGTTAAATAGAATGTTTTTTTATCGTTAGAAAGCGTCACATCGCGAACTTCCCAATTGCCGCTTGTAAGCTGCGTTTTTTTATTCGATTTAAAATTATAAGTATATAAATGTGAATAGCCTGTTACTTCAGATTGAAAGTACAGAGTTTCATTATCTGCTAAGAAACCTAGAATTCCAGAATCAAAAGAATAAGATGGTATTCCTGGTCCAGCAATCCAAGCTTCGTCATGCTGATGCTCAATTTCTTTAAATGTTCCATTCTCTAGATTTAAACTCACCAACCATCTATCTTTGTTATCTTGGCTTCTGATTTCAACAATTCCAATTGAACCGTTTTCGTTGTAAACTGGAGCCTGAGCTACAATTAACTTATCTTCTTTTGCCTTGCTTTTCAAGTTATCGTACGATTCATAATATTTAGGAACATCTTGAATGTGGCTCAATTTTGAAAAATCAACAAAATAAACAGAATCCTTAGCAACAGAATAAATTCCGAATTTTGTTTTAACGAAATTTGCCGTAGATACTTTTTCTTTTGTCTCAGGCGATTGATTATAACCATCACTAGTTATAAAAACTTCCATTTTTTCTTTTTTAACATCTGCTTCTTCTGCTAAACAAAATGTTGCAAAATTCCCGTTTGGATTCGCTTTTAGATTATAAAAGTTATCCTTTCCATAAAAATATTCTTTAGCAAAATCAGATTTAACAGCTTTACTTTTTGCTAGATTCCATTGTTTTTTTGCTTCAGCATCTCTAATAAACTGAAATAATTCTTTCTGTTGTGTTTTTAAGAAAGAATCCTTCTCAGGTGTTTTACTTTTTTTCTCGCCTTTACTAAAATTGGTAATTTGCAAAACACTTCCCTCTTTTGCATTGTATTTAAAAATATTATCATTTTGCTCAAAAAATACTATTCCAGATTCACTGCCTAATTCAAGATTTGAAATTGACGTGCTTTGCTGATAGATTTTTTTTGTTGTTTTTGAAGCAATAGAGTACGAAAACAATCTTCCGTTATCTAAATAATAAACTAAATCTGATCCCGGTTTTCTTTTAAAATCAAGTTTAGAAAAAGCGGCTTCCTTTGGTTCAACCAAAACAGGCTTTGCAGCTCCTTTTTGCCAGGAATAAGTACTTGCGCCTAAATCATTAGTTGGATTCCAATCAAAATAAACTTTTTTGCTATCTAAAGACCAGCGTCCGTTTATGGGTTGATTTCCTATAAAAGATTCGCCTTTCATTATTTCCTCTAATTTCAATGTTTGGTTATATCCTTTTATTGAAAAAATTAGAAAGGCAGCAATAAAAATGTTTTTTGTCATGGTATTAGTTTTTATGAGAAAACAAAAATACACGTTGAAATTTACTAAAAAAACATTTTTGGAATTTCCTTGTAAAATCTTCTACATAATATCCATTTAACAATAAAATCCTTGAAGAATTACCTTCAAGGATCTTTTTTTTATCAAAAGTCTAAAATTCAAAATCCTAAACCTTGTATATCTATTTTAATAATTATGCTTCGTTTGCTGCAAATTCTTTATTCAATATTTTTGAAGCAATATATTTCGCCACACCATCTTCGGCATTTGATGTTACAACTTCTAAATCTGGCAAAGTTTCTTTTAGCAAAGCTGGAGCATTCCCCATAATTAATCCTTTTCCGGCTGCGGCCAACATTTGTACATCGTTAAAACCATCACCAAATGCAACTGCCTGGTCTAAAGTAAAACCTTCTTTTTCGAGAACTTTTTCGATTGCAACAGCTTTGTCCACAGATTTATCCATAAACTCTAAACAAGTAGGCAAACTAAAGGCATGATGCAGATTATCTGAAGAATTAGCTAAAACAGCATCTTTTAACGTTACTAATTTTTCGTGATTGTCACATGAAAAGAAAATTTTGATCGCTTTAAAATCTTCAAGAGTTTTATAATCCACTAATTCAGGGCGATATTTCAATTCAGCCTGAAAAGCATTTAACCTTTCATTTACTCTATTGGTCTGCCAAACATTTTCTTTGAATAAAACTACTGTAATTTCAGGGTCGATTTCAACATTTAAGGCTGCTTTAACTACATCGCTTTCTAAATCAAAAGCAAAAAGTTCTTGCTTTTCTGGCGAATGTATTCTGGCTCCATTTGAACTTACTAAATAAACAGGAACTTCAAGGGTTTCGATAATTGCCATTGCATCAAGATGATGACGGCCTGTGGCAACTACAATAAGATAATTTTGATTGTGAAGTTCTTGAAAAATTGATTTCGTATAATCTGAAATTCGATGTTGAGGGTTGAGTAAAGTTCCATCTAAATCACTTACTACAACTTTTATATTTTTAAGATTTGTCATATTAATAATCAAATATTTATGATGTGCAAATTTACGGCTTTAAGCCCAGCCAAACAAAGTTTAAAAGGTTTTAAAGCTCAAAATAAGGTAAGTTTATTATTTATTTAACTATTTCGTTAAATAATACTTATTAACCATTTTAAACTTTAATAATGCCCGTTTTATATAATTTTAAAGCTTTCTGAATTACTGATTCAATCTGCTCCAAAGGCAAATCTTCATTAGAATTAAGCATCATAATTTTCATTCTTGATCTTTTTTCCTGAAGCAAAAAAGGTTCATCAAAATGTTTTCCTTCTACGATTCCAATATAAGGCTGATTATTTTTTTTATGCTTCCATAAATAGCAGAACATTTTTCCTTTATAACAAAAAAAAGGCATTCCGTATTTTAGAACGTGCGTAATGTCTTTGTCTTGTTTTAAGATGATTTCTTTTAATGCAAGAAATGTCCCTTTTATGGAGTCTTCTTTGTTTAGGTAGAAATCATCAAGTTGTTTCATCGTTAAATTAAACTTATTAAAATTGTAAGTACAATAACTAATAAAGCTATAATAAAATAAACTTTATAATAGCTTTTAGCATCTCTAAAATCATTAACATTTATAGTCTCTGTACTAGCAATAATATTTTTACTTATTAAAATATTATCAATCCCTTCTCGATCTTTGTCAAGTAAAAAATATCTAATCTTATTATCACTTAATGCTTGTGTTTCAATATCTATGTAATATTTGATGCTTGATTTATTCAATTCGCTCTCAAAGATTATTTTATCTTTTAACAAAACATAAAGTTTAAAATGCTTTTGAAATTTAATATCAATAGAATTACTCATTTATCTACAATATTTATAAAAAAAACATTCGTTTTGCACCTTTCAAAAAGAAATAAGTACAAAACGAATATCAATAAATGTTAAAACACACTTTACGATTTACATTTAACATTTCACAAAAATTAAACTTAATCGTGATTTTCTATTTGTTTGTAAGCGTCAATTACCTTTTTCACTAATCTATGGCGAACGATATCTTTATCATCTAAGTAGATAATTCCAATTCCGTCAATATCTTTCAGAACCAAAATCGCTTCTTTAAGCCCCGAAATAGTGCGTCGCGGTAAATCGACCTGCCCAGGATCTCCCGTAATCATAAACTTAGCGTTTTTTCCCATACGAGTCAAAAACATCTTCATTTGTGAGTGGGTCGTATTCTGTGCCTCGTCTAAAATTACAAAGGCATTATCAAGCGTTCGTCCGCGCATAAAAGCTAAAGGCGCAATCTGAATAATTCCTTTTAAAATGTAATCTTCGAGTTTTTCATTGGGTAACATATCGCGCAAAGCATCGTAAAGCGGCTGCATATAAGGATCCAGTTTTTCTTTCATATCGCCGGGTAAAAAACCAAGATTTTCACCTGCTTCTACCGCCGGACGAGTCAAAATTATCCTTTTTACTTCTTTGTCTTTAAGCGCTTTTACCGCCATTGCAACACCCGTATATGTTTTACCTGTTCCTGCTGGACCAATGGCAAAAACCATATCATTTTTTTTGATCGTATCCACCAGCAATTGCTGATTTGGCGTCATGGCTTTGATTATTTTACCGCCAACTCCGTGAACTAATATTTTGTCATGATCGTATGCTTTTTTTTCATCCTGACCATCACTCATAATTACGCGTTCAATTACATTATCATCAATGTTGTTGTATCTGGTAAAATGAAGCATAAGCCTCTGAAATCTCTTTTCGAATTCATCTAAAACTTCTTTTTCGCCAAAGGCTTTCAAAGTGGTCCCTCGCGCTACGATTTTAAGCTTTGGGTAGTACTTTTTAATAATTTCAAGATGAGAATCCTGCGCGCCCCAAAAGTCTTTTGGAGCGATGTCTATTAGCTCGATAATTCTTTCGTTCAAAGGAGATAAATTTAAATTAAAAATAAATTTGTTTTGTAAATCTATTGCTGTCGGGTTTTTTTATGTTATGATTTTCAGCCGCATCTATACTTTTAAGTACCAATTAAAATAACTTTTTGTTAAAAGACTGAAAACTGAAACTGAAAATTGAGACTCTATATATTTTATTACAATTTGTCTTTTCTTTCTTTCAATTTGTTTTTACTATTCTTAGATTTGCATTTCTCAAATTTAATGAAAATTAGATTTAAATACTACCAATAGTTATAAACAAAATGATGTCAATAATTACCCTTACTACTGATTACGGCTTAAAAGACCACTTTGTTGGTTCGCTGAAGGGTAAAATTCTTTCAGAGCTTTCTGAGGCAAAAATCATTGACATTTCGCACGATATTGATCCATTTAACACTGCCGAAGCAAGTTATATAATTGGAGCATCATATTTAAGCTTTCCAAAAGGCACTGTTCACTTAATTGGTGTTGATATTGAACGCAACAAAGAAAACCAGCATATAGCCATGCAATGGAACGATCACTTCTTTATCTGTGCTGATAACGGGATTTTAAGTATGCTTACGCAAAAAATCGTTCCGCAGAAAATTGTAGCTATTAATATACACGATCGTTTTCCAGTTGAATCCAGCGATTTAGACATTTTTATACAAGTAGCCTGCCACATTGCAAAAGGCGGATTACTAAATGTTATTGGAAAAGAAATCCCTGCTGTTAAAGAGGTAACCGAATTACAGGCGGTTGTTTCTGCTGACGGAAATACACTGAAAGGATATGTTATTTATATCGATCATTTTGGAAATGTCGTTACCAATATCTCTAAAAAACAATTTTTAGAAGTTTCGCGCGGACGTCCGTACGAGATCGTCATGAAACCAAAAAGCATCAAAACAATTCTGCCCAATTATTCAGATATCGCAACTTCAGACAAATACCCTATTAAAACCTATGAGGGCGAAAAACTAGCTATTTTTAATGAAGCAGGATTTCTCGAAATCGCCATTTTTAGAAGCAATCCATCAAAGGTAGGTTCTGCAAATAGTTTATTAGGATTGAATTATCGCGATGTAATTACTATTAAGTTTTTAAGTTAAAAACAATATTGATAATACAGTAAATGGATTCAATTAAAAAAAAATATATCATTAATAATTTAAAATGGCCAATTTCTCATTTTGGATATATTTCGAATTATTTTATATTGTTCTTCCCCTATATTCTTATTTATGCAGGTTTAGAAAAATTTAATGAAGACAAATCTGCATTACTTTTAATCATTATTGGT
>NZ_NRQV01000056.1:0-13442 GCF_004119505.1 Flavobacterium sp. YO64
ACTATCATAATAAGTTTTTTAGTTTCATAAATCTAATAAGTATATTCAACTCTAGACTCCACTGTTTTAGTTAAAATCAAAACATCTTGCGAGTAAAAATCATTATCACATATGCCAAAAATTACTATTAACGAATATAAATAAGGGGTAAAAGTTTTCTCATTTGTACAGGTTTAAGCTAGGGACTCAAAAAAAAAATCTATATAAAAAAAAGAAACAAAATTTACATTTTTGATAACAAAAAGCATAGCTTCAAACTAAAACAATTCCTTACTTTTGCATCTTCCACTTTTCTAAAAATCATCTATGAAATTATTATATTCTTATATAATCAAACATAAAATGCTCTTATTTTTTGCTTTGATTATGGCTTCTATCAACATTTGTTTCAGTTTATCAGACTCTATTATTACAGGTAATTTAATGCAGGACTGCGGTGTTGGACTGGCAAAATACAAAGGAAACGAAATGGCGTTTATAAAATCGTTATCCTTTTGGCTTGGACTTTCGCTTGCTGCAGCGATGATTTCCAGGATTACCAAAAACTTTCAGGATTACTTTACCAATGTTGTAATTCAGAGAACTGGCGCTCAAATGTATACGGACGGAATTAAAAAATCACTCGATTTACCTTATGCAGAATTTGAGGATCAACGAAGCGGTGAAACATTAAGTAAATTAACTAAGGTTCGAACTGATTCTGAAAAGCTGATTACGCTTTCTATTTCATTGATTTTTCAAACTATAATCGGATTCATATTTGTAATTGTTTACGTTGCTCGAATCGATTTTCGTATTTCGATCATTTTTTTAATCACAGCTCCAATTATTGCTTTAGTGAGTTCTTATTTGGGCAAAAAAATTAAAGTTGTTTCTAGAAAAATCGTGAATCAAACTAATGCTTTGGCTGGTTCTACAACAGAGAGTTTACGAAATATCGAATTGGTAAAAAGTCTAGGTTTAACGTATCAGGAAGAGAAACGTTTGAATTTAAATACATTCAAGATTCTTCAGTTGGAATTAGAAAAAATCCGTTTTATCAGAAGTTTGAGCTTTATTCAAGGAACAACAGTTCATTTTTTAAGAACTTGTGTCGTTTTCACTTTGTATTATTTCTTGTTTGGAAATAAAATCATTGTGGGAGATTTACTAACAATGGTATTTTTTACTTTTTTCATTTTTGGTCCACTTCAGGAACTTGGAAATTTCATTATTGCAGTTAATGAAACTAAAGTTTCAATGGAGAATTTCAAAACTTTACTAAGCGCTCCGAAAGAATTCCGCCCGAAAAACCCTAAACATGTTGGAGCCATTCAATCCTTATTATTTTCGAATGTAAGTTTCAAACATAGAACGGCAAAATTTAAAGCGGTTGAGAATATTAATTTTGAAATTAAACAAGGACAGACTGTTGCTTTTGTTGGTCCGTCGGGCTCAGGAAAAACCACTTTAGTAAAATTATTGGTTGGTTTGTATACACCCGCAGAAGGTCGAGTTCTTTATAATGATATTGATTCGACCGAAATTGATTTACTTGATTTACGAAAACAGTTAGGTTTTGTAACACAAGATGCACAGCTATTCTCAGGAACTATTCGAGAAAACTTACTATTTGTAAAACCAAATGCAACCGATGAAGATTTATATGATGCTTTAAAACGTGCAAGCTGTGACAAACTTCTAAAACGTGCCGAAGATGGTTTAAACACTACAATAGGCGAAGGCGGAATAAAAGTTTCTGGCGGAGAAAAACAACGTTTATCTATCGCCAGAGCCATTCTTAGAAACCCAAATTTATTGATTTTTGATGAAGCAACTTCGGCTTTAGATTCAATTACAGAAGAAGAAATTAATGCGACAATCCGAAATATTTCAGATAAAAACAGAATCACAGTTTTAATCGCACATCGCTTATCAACCGTTATGCATGCTGATAGGATTTTTGTTTTAGAGCAAGGTAAAATCATTGAGCAAGGCAAACATGATGATTTGATTGTTGAAAAAGGATTGTATTATGCTATGTGGCGCCAGCAAATTGGAGAGAGAAAATAGTTTTTGTAAAGGTTCTGAGGTACTAAGGTACTAAGTTACTAAGTTTTTTTATACGAACTATTTGTCATTTCGACGAAGGAGAAATCTTCTTTGCTAGATCGCCACAGATTTGACATTCTTTGCGGAGCTTCTTGCGAAGATTTCTCCTTCGTCGAAATGACACAAAATGAGAAAACACTATAAAATAAAACCCGACAGATTTTAAAAATCTGTCGGGTTTACTTTTATAAAAAACTCAGAACCTTAGTGTCTTAGATTTTTAGCACCTTTAAATTATTTAACAAAATCAATCGCTTTAGCAAGTGCCTCAGCAATTCCGTCAACATTTTTACCTCCTGCAGTTGCGAAGAAAGGTTGTCCTCCTCCTCCACCTTGAATATATTTTCCTAATTCGCGAACCACTTGTCCAGCGCTTAGGTTTTTCTCAGCTACAATTTCTTTAGAAATATAACAAGTCAACATTGGTTTTCCTTCGTGAGCTGTAGCAAAAACTACAAATAAGTTATGATAAGAATTACCCAATTCGTACGCTAGATCTTTTGCTCCTTCTGGATTTAAATCTACTTGTTTCGCTAAGAATTGAACTCCGTTGATTTCTTGCAATTCTTTAGCCAAATCCGCTTTCATATTTTTAGCTTTATCTTTCAATAAAACCTCCAATTGTTTTTTCAATTGAGCATTTTCGTCTTGCAATGCCTGAATCGCTTTTACAGGATCTTGAGCATTCTTAAGTGCTTCTTTAATTTCACTAAAAGAAACAGCTTGAGACTCAAAATACTCTTTTGCTGCCTCACTTGTAATGGCTTCAATTCTTCTAATCCCTGATGCAACAGCACCTTCAGAAACAATTTTAAAATGCCAAATATCAGATGTATTTGCAACGTGTGTTCCTCCGCATAATTCAACTGAATCACCAAATTTAATCATACGAACTAAATCGCCATATTTCTCTCCAAACAAAGCAATTGCGCCTTCTTCAAGAGCTTGATCTTTTGGAATTGCTCTTTTCTCGATTAATGGCAGACTTTCACGAATCCTTGCATTTACGAAATTCTCTACTTCTGCCAATTCCTCGTCACTAACTTTAGAAAAGTGTGAAAAGTCAAAACGCAATGAAGAATTACGAACCATAGACCCTTTTTGTTCAATATGAGTTCCTAAAATTTTTCTCAAACCTTGGTGCAATAAATGCGTAGCCGAGTGATTTGATGAAGTTTTAGCTCTTTGAGTAGCATCAACAACAGCATTAAAAGTCCCCGTGATATTTTCAGGCAATGATTTTGCTAAATGTATCGTTTGATTATTCTCTTTTTTAGTATCGATGATATAAATAATATCTCCATTTTGAGATTCTAAATATCCTTTATCTCCTGTTTGTCCCCCGCTTTCTCCATAAAATGGAGTTGCATTGAAAACCAATTGGTAGATTTCACCATCTTTTACACTATCAACTCTACGGTATTTTGTTATTTTTACTTGGTGAGATAATCTGTCATAACCTATAAACTCCTGAATATCATCTTCAACAATTACGTTCCAGTCTCCAGCCGTAACTTTTGAAGCAGCACGAGATCTTTCTTTTTGTAATTGCAATTGTTCCTGAAATCCAGCTTCGTCTAATTTCAATCCTTTTTCAGAAAGAATCAAAGCCGTTAAATCGATTGGAAAACCATAAGTATCATACAATTCAAATGCTTTTTTACCATCGATTGTATCACCTTGATTATTTAAAATTACAGCATCTAAAAGAATCAAACCTTGATCAAGTGTACGTAAGAAAGAATTTTCCTCTTCACGAATAACATTCGAACAAAGTGCTTTTTGCGTTCTAATTTCCGGGAAAGAATCTCCCATTTGCTCGCTTAAAGTTTCAACCAATTTATAAATAAATGGCTCTTTTGTGTTTAAGAATGTAAATCCGTAACGAATTGCACGACGCAAAATTCTACGAATTACATATCCAGCTCCAGTGTTAGATGGCAATTGTCCATCGGCAATAGCAAAAGCTACAGCACGAACGTGATCTGCCACAACACGAATTGCGATATTTACTTTATCTTCTGCCTCATTTGAAGCTTTAACAGTATAATTTGCTCCTGTAATAGTTTCGATTTCTCTAATCAAAGGCATGAAAACATCAGTATCATAGTTTGATGTTTTTCCTTGCAATGCCATACACAAACGCTCAAATCCCATTCCGGTATCAACGTGTTGTGCAGGAAGTTTTTCTAGAGAACCGTCAGCTTTACGGTTGAATTCCATGAATACATTATTCCAGATTTCAACAACTTGCGGATGATCGTTATTTACCAAAATTTTTCCAGAAACTGCAGCTTTTTCTTCCGGAGTACGTAAATCAACGTGAATTTCAGAACATGGTCCGCATGGTCCCTGATCTCCCATTTCCCAGAAATTATCTTTCTTATTTCCAAGAATAATTCGGTCTTCGTCGATTAAAGTTTTCCAGATATCCCAAGCTTCTTGATCAAAAGGAACATTATCTTCTTTACTTCCTTCAAAAACAGAAACATAAAGATTTTCTTTTGGAATTTTATACACTTCTGTCAATAATTCCCAAGCCCAATTGATTGCTTCTTTTTTGAAGTAATCTCCAAAAGACCAGTTTCCTAACATCTCAAACATAGTGTGGTGGTAAGTATCGATACCAACCTCTTCAAGATCATTATGTTTTCCTGAAACACGAAGACATTTTTGCGTATCGGCGATTCTTGGACTTTTTGGCGTTCCATTACCTAAGAAAAATTCTTTAAACTGGGCCATTCCAGAGTTATTGAACATTAAGGTTGGATCGTCTTTAAGTACAATAGGAGCCGAAGGAACAATTGTATGCCCTTTACTCTCAAAAAAATCTAAAAATTGTTTACGTACGTCTTGTGATTTCATGTTTTATAATGAGATAATTTGAAAATGTGTCAATTAGATAATGCGACAATTAAATAATTAAAAATAATTCTTAAACAATAATTAACTAATTGTCACATTATCTAATTATCTAATTGCTTTATCTTGAAAAAAAGCCCCGAACAACTGAAACATTTACTAATTTTGTTCGACTAACTACTTTTACAAGCTGCAAAAATAGGGTATTTTAAAATATGGCGAAAGTAAAATATTATTACGACTCAGAAAATCTGGCTTATACAAAAATAAAAACCAGAAAAAGGATTAAATTCGGCTATGTTATGCTGTTTTTATTGGCTTCGGCGTTATTTGGTTTTTTAGTTTTTGTACTTCTGCTAAACACTCCCTATTTTGAAACCCCAAAAGATCGTTTACAAGCACGTGAAATCGAAAATCTAAAACTGCATTATTCTATTTTGAATAAAAAAATGGATGAAATTGACGCTGTTGCTGAAGCACTAGAAGAGCGAGACAATAATATTTACAGGGTTTATTTTAATAAAGCTGAAATTCCAGATTCTATTAGAAAAGCGGGATTTAGAGATCCTGAAAGATATAAAAGATTAGAAGGATACAATAATTCGCAATTGGTTCTAAACACCACAAAACGAATCGATAAACTTTCAAAGGAGCTGGCTATTCAATCTAAATCATTAGACGAAATATTAAAATTGGCAAGTACTAAAGGAAACTTATTGTTAGCCATTCCGGCAATTCAGCCCGTTCAAAATGAAAGTCTAAAAAGAGTTGCATCTGGTTTTGGATATCGAATCGATCCTTTCACAAAAGTGAGAAAAATGCACAACGGAATGGATTTTACTGCCAGCACCGGCTCTCCTGTTTTTGCCACTGGAGACGGTGTTGTCGAAAGAGCTGATGCAGCTGCATCTGGATTTGGAAATCATGTTGTAATCAGGCATGGTTTTGGCTACGAAAGTTTATACGCTCATTTAAGCAAGTACAATTGTCGACCGGGACAAAAAGTAAAAAGAGGAGATATAATTGGTTATGTAGGAAGCACCGGAAGATCTGAAGGACCGCATTGTCATTATGAAGTTCACAAAGATGGTAAAGTCGTAAATCCGTTGAATTTTTATTATGGAAACATTTCTGCAGTCGAATATGTTGCAATTTCTCAAATGGCAAACCAAGAAAATCAGTCATTAGATTAATAGTATAAAAAGTACTATTTTTGAAATAAATTAGAAAGAAAAAAACATGCATATTGAGCTTTCAAAAGATAAAAGATATTTCAGTATTGGCGAAGTTGCCAAGGCTTTTAATGTCAATGCATCATTAATTCGATTTTGGGACAGCGAATTTGATATTCTGAAACCAAAAAAGAATGCCAAAGGCAACAGAATGTTTACGCCTGATGATATTACCAATTTACAACTGATTTATCATCTTGTTAAAGAAAGAGGTTTTACACTGGAAGGCGCAAAAACACACTTAAAAGAGGGTCAAAAGAAAACATTAGATAAATTCGAAATAATACGTAAATTAGAGACGATAAAAACACAATTGAACGAAATAAAAAACGAATTGTAATTAAAAATAGAAATAAACTTAAATCAAAACTAATATGAAAAAATGGTTAATCCCTGTAGGAATTATTGTTGTACTAATTGCTATTGTTGCATTTTGGTCAATTGGAATTAAAAATACTGCTTTGCAGCACAGTCAAGCAGTTAACAAAGATTGGGGAAATGTACAAACTGCTTACCAAAGAAGAAATGACCTTATTGGAAACTTAGTAAACACGGTAAAAGGTGCTGCTGATTTTGAAAAATCAACTTTAACGGCGGTTATTGAAGCTCGTGCAAAAGCTACTTCTGTAACTATTGACCCAAGTAATGTAACTCCAGAACAATTAGCACAATTCAACCAAGCTCAAAGCGGTGTAACTTCATCATTATCAAGATTATTGGTTTCTGTTGAGCAATACCCAACTTTAAAAGCTAATGAGAATTTCTTGAAATTACAGGATGAATTAGCTAGTACTGAAAACCAAATTTTAACAGCTAGAACTCGTTTTAACGAAAGCGTACAAGTATATAATGGTTACATTTTATCAATCCCGAACAAATGGTTCTTGAGTGAATACAAAGAAAAACCATACTTTGAAGCTGTAGCAGGTGCTGATAAACCAGTTGAAGTAAAATTCTAAGAATTAGATTTAATATTTTACATTAACGATTGTAGATTTTAGAATTAATCTGAAATCTACAATCGTTAATTTTCACTCAAAAATAATTTCAATGTCAAAAGTAGAAGATTTTTTAAGCAAAGAAGAAGAGCAAGAAATTGTTGAAGCTATTCGTATGGCCGAAAAAAACACTTCTGGCGAAATTAGAGTTCATATAGAAAGAACATCTCCTAAAGCTCATTATGACCGAGCTTTAGAAGTTTTTCATGAATTAAAAATGCATGAAACCAGATTAAAAAATGGTGTATTGCTTTATTTTGCTGTTGATGATAAAAATTTTGTCATTTGCGGCGACAAAGGAATTAATGATTTAGTTGCAGACGATTTTTGGCATTGTACCAAAGACATTATGACTAATCATTTTAAATCCGGAAACTTTAAACAAGGTATTGTTGATGGCATTTTGAATGCAGGCGAGCAATTGAAAAAATATTTTCCTTCATTGGCAGACGATACAAACGAATTATCTAACGAAATCTCAAAAGGATAAATAATGAAAAATTCCAAAAATAAAATCTTAAATTCCAATAGAATTTTTCAGTTTGCCTTTTTACTTATCGTGCTTTTTACTTCTAATTGTATTTTTGCACAATTTGAGATTCCTAAAAAACCTGATTTTCAAACCTCGGTATATGATTATGCTAATGTTTTAAGTGCTTCTGAAAAAACGCAGTTAGAAGAAAAGCTAATTCGATATTCAGATTCTACTTCAACACAAATTGTAGTCATTACAATTGAAAGTTTAAAAGGAGAAGACGTTAGTCAATTGGCAACAAAATGGGCACAGACTTGGGGACTAGGCCAAGCAAAAGAAGACAATGGTGTTATTATCTTATTGGCTAAAGCCGAAAAGAAAATCGCTATAAATCCTGGATATGGCTTGGAAGATAGATTGACAGCTGGTATTGGGGGAACTATTATTCGTAATATTATTATCCCTGAATTTAAAGCAGGAAGTTATTACCGCGGACTTGATAAAGGTGCTGATGCTCTTTTTGATGTTTTTAAAGGCAAATACAAAGGTGAACGCAAGCAGACTAAAGGAAAAGATTTTCCAATACTCCCGTTTATTATAATTGTTGTAATTGTTTTAATTTTACTCTCTCGAAACAAAAGAGGCGGCGGTGGAAATTCTGGCAACAAAGGCGGCGGCGGTCCCAGCCTGCTCGATGTAATTATTCTAAGTAATCTTGGTAGAAGCAGCGGCGGATTTGGAGGTTTTGGCGGCGGATCATCTGGAGGTGGTTTTGGCGGAGGCGGTGGCTTCGGCGGTGGATTTGGCGGCGGAGGATTCTCTGGTGGTGGTTCTAGCGGAGGCTGGTAAACTAATTTTGTTTTATATACCAATTCGACTAAAGCTTAGTATCAAATTTTCTTTGTTTTAGGTTTCAAGTTTAAAAAATCTTACTTTTACAAATTACAATTCAATATAGATGTTATCACATAAAGCAAAATACGCCCTTAAGGCCTTACTTTATTTAGCAGAACAAGACGAAAATCACATTTCTAGAACTATAGAAATTGCTGATGGCGCTAACATTCCTAAAAAGTTTTTAGAACAAATTTTATTAGATCTAAAACGAGGACGTTTTGTGAGCAGCAAGCAGGGAAAATTTGGTGGATATTATCTGATAAAATCAAAAAACGACATCACTTTGGCAGAAATTCACCGATTATTTGACGGTGCAATTGCACTTTTGCCATGCGCTTCTTTAAATTTTTATGAGCCTTGCTCTGATTGTAAAACCGAGTCTGAATGCAGTCTGCGTCACGGTTTAATGCTTATCAGAGATAAAACTTTGAAGGCAATGGAAGGCATCACAATCGCTTCATTAGTAAACAAATAAAAAAATATTTTCTAATTCCTAGTAAATCCATAGAATTAATTATATATATTTGCCAAAAATAATTAACAAACCATTTACAAAATTTTAACTCATGAAAGTACATTTTAGTTCATCAGGTGTAACAAAACTTTGGCAAAACAATTCTACAAGACTTTTCGCAGCTGTGAAAAGCAATTCCTCTATAATGTGTATGTGTTGATTTAAAAAAATTTTATTTTAAACTCTACTAATCACATATACTTAATATAAAAATGAAAACATTTACACAAAATATCTTTACAATAGTATTCTTTTTAATCTTCTCTGTCTCATTTGCACAAAACATTGAAGGTGTTGTTACAACAAGCGAAAATATACCTTTAGAAGCCGTTAACGTAGTAGTGAAAGGAACTACTAACAGCGCTGTTACTGACAACAGCGGAAAATTCACAATCGATTCAAAAGGAAGACTGCCTTTGACTCTTTTAATTCAATACGTTGGATATACAACAGCTGAAATCGAAGTAACTGCCATACCAGTAAATCCGATTCAAGTTCTGCTAAAAGAAGAAAATGAACTTATTGAAGTTGTAGTATCTTCAAGACGTCGTATCGAAAAAGTTCAAGATGTACCAATTGCTATTTCGGTTATTACAGGAAAACAAGCGGAACAAACTGGAGCTTTTAATGTTAATAGAATTAAAGAATTAGTTCCATCAGTACAACTTTATTCTTCAAATCCAAGAAATACAGGTATCAATATTAGAAGTTTAGGCTCTCCTTTTGGATTAACAAATGATGGTATTGATCCAGGTGTTGGTTTCTACGTTGATGGTGTTTACTATGCACGTCCGGCAGCTACAACTCTAGATTTTATTGACATCGAACAAATTGAGGTATTGCGCGGTCCGCAAGGATCATTGTTTGGAAAAAACACAACTTCGGGCGCCTTTAATATAACAACTCGCAAACCAAGTTTTACTACTGGTGCAGATTTTGAAGTAAGCTACGGAAATTTTGCTTTCTTGCAAGCCAAAGCTTCGGTAACTGGTGCTTTAGGTAAAAAGGTTGCTGGTAGATTGTCTTTCTCTGGAACTCAACGCGATGGTTTAGTTGATAATATTGTAACTGGAAGACCTACAAATACATTAAACAATCAAGGAATTAGAGGTCAATTACTTTTTACACCTTCTGTAAATACAAATATTATTCTGGCTGCTGATATTACAACACAGCGTCCGGATGGATACGCTCAAGTTATTGCAGGTGTTGCGCCAACACAAAGAGCAGCTTATCGCCAGTTTGATGCAATTATCAAAGATTTAAATTATAAGCTTCCAAGTCAAAATGCATTTGATCGTAAAATTGATCAAGATACACCATGGCGTTCTGGACAAGATATGGGAGGTGTTTCGTTGAATATTGACACAAAAATTGGAGGCGGAACTCTTACTTCTACAACTGCTTGGCGTTTTTGGAATTGGGATCCGTCAAACGACAGAGATTTTACAGGATTACAAGTATTGGCTAAATCGCAAAACCCAACAAGACAAACGCAGTTAACACAAGAAGTACGTTATGCAGGGCAACTTACATCAAAATTAAGCGGTGTTGCTGGAGTGTTCTTCATTGACCAAACATCGCAAACAAATGGTACCGAAGAATCTGGAAATGCGCAATGGAGATTTGCGCAAAGTTCAACAAGCCCGTTATGGAAAACTCCGGGTCTTTTTGAAGGTTACGGCATCAAAACCGACGCTCGTATTAGAGCATCAAGTGCTGCAGTATTTGGACAATTGGACTGGGCATTAACAGAGCGTTTACATGTTTTACCAGGTTTGAGATATAACTTTGACAAAAAAGATGCTCATTATGCTCGTACAACATACGGCGGATTACAAACAACTGATCCTGCATTGCTGGCTTTGAAAAAACAAGTTTACTCTGATCAAGCTTTTGATTCTAGTACTGACAACACGGATTTTTCAGGAAACATAACTGTTACTTATAAATTCAGTGATAAAATTAATGCTTACGGAACTTATGCTAAAAGTTACAAACCTGTTGGTGTAAATGTTGCTGGTCTGCCAACAGATTCGAAAGGACAGCCATTGTTAGATCTTGCAGTTATTAAACCAGAAAAGGTAAACCATTATGAAATTGGAATTAAAACTTCTCCGTTTAAAAATTCTATCTTCAATTTAGCTTTTTTTGATACTGATATTAAAGATTTTCAAACAAACGTTCAAGCTGCAGAATTGGGTGTAAATAGAGGTTATCTTGCTAATGCTGACAAAGTACGTGTGAAAGGTGCTGAGCTTGATGCTAGTTTTGTTGTAAGCACGCACTTAACAATAAACGCTGCGGCTACTTATACTGATGGAAAGTATGTTAAATTTACAAATGCACCGCTTCCATTAGAAGAAACTGGAGCGCCGGTATCGTTTAAAGATGTTTCTGGAACTGATTTACCAGGCGCTTCAAGATGGGCAGGATCTCTAGGAGGTGAACTTTCTGATAATGCAAGATTCTTTGGAAACGCTGGAAAAGTTTTTGTTGCTGTTGATTCATACGCTCGTTCTGAATTTTCATCAAGCCCTTCGGCTTCAAAATATTTAGTTGTACCAGGTTATGCGATCTTTAATGCTCGTTTAGGTTTCCGTGCATCACAAGGATTATCAGTTCACTTTTGGGGACGTAACCTTTTAAACAAAGATTATTATGAGCAATTATTACCTGCAGGAGGAAATGCCGGACAATATGCTGGTGTACTTGGTGATCAAAGAACTTACGGAGTTACATTGAAATATAACTTATAGATTTAAACTAAAGTTAGAAACTGAATTAACGAGATACGTTTAAAACGTATCTCGTTTTTTTTATCAAAAGAATACAAAAGACATAATCTGCTGTTTTAAAAACTTTTAGTAGTATTTAATTTCATTTGAAAAAAGGATCTTTAATGATGTTTTTATGCAAATGAACTTTTTCTAATCTCAGGAATAGCAATATTAAATGAGAATTAATCAAATACTAAAATGCTACACTACTACAATTTTACAGTTTCAGAAAATCAGATTTCATATGATCCATATTGGTATGATAACTCAAACTTACTTTTACACTCATTTTTAGGGATTATTATTTTAATTCTAGCAATTATTACATCTTATTTAGATACTCTTAAATGCGGATTAATTTTTTCAATTCTTATTATTGCAGCGATGTTTATCCTCAGTACAGCAGTATTTATCCGTGGTATTTATATATGGAAAATTAAAAATAAAACGACCTTTATTTTTGACAAAAATAATGATGCTTTTTATAAAATTACACCGTTTTCAAAAAAGAAAATTATTGCATTAAGCGATATTTTAAGCATTGTTACAAAATCAGATTCACGAAATTTTAATTACATTCTTAAAGTTCAAAACAAAGCTTCAGCTAAAAATATTTATTTAACAAGTGATATAAAAAACGAAAACCAAAACAATCCCGAAATTCGTTTTTTAGAAATGGAAATTATCCCTCAATTGGAGTCCTTTTTAAACTTAAAAAAAGAAGGTTTTACGGTTTTTGATTCTGAATTAATTAATATTTAATTTTCAAAACAATCACAAAATCAAGCCAAAAGCGTAATAAAAAACGATTCCTATTTCAATTCATTTATTCTCATTTGTATATATTCGCAGCCTGAATTTATTAGTTGAATGAAGTTTTTCAAATTAGCACTTATTTTAAGCTTAATAAGTCCCTCTTTATCGGCGCAAAATCAAAAGAAAACTGATCAACAGACACTGACTTGGATTAGGTATTACAATATCTTGCCTTTGAGCGAGAAATGGGCACTTCACTCTGAATTTGACAATCGAAGCTTTCTTAATCCTATTCATCAAAACTTATTTGCAATACGAGTTCAAGGACGATATCGTGCTGCAAAAACTATCGATTTAGGCGGAGGTTTTGCTTATTTTAATGTAAATACTCAAGACCCAAATGTTGATCCTGATTTTTCGATTCCAGAATATCGAGCACAGCAGGATATTACATTTATAAACGATATTGCCAAAATCACTTTTCATAATCGTTTTCAGCTTGAAGAACGCTTTTTTCAGAAAGCAACCAAAACAGAATTACTTGACAACTATTGGTTTGCTTACCGATTCCGTTATAGACTGCAGTCAACATTTACTTTATGGGAAAAAGAAAAACGAAGTTTAAAAGGCACAATATCTGATGAAATCATGTTTAATTTCGGAAAAGATAACAAGCGAAATACATTCGATCAAAACAGACTTTATGCAGCGCTTCGCTATCACATTAACCCAAACATTGGCTTAGAGTTAGGTTACCTAAAAAGCTTTCAAAGACGTGCCAGTGGAGTCGATTTTTATGATCGAGATATTATCCGATTTACGATCTATCATAGGATT
>NZ_NRQV01000057.1:0-8926 GCF_004119505.1 Flavobacterium sp. YO64
AAAAACTCCTTAAGAAATTAAGGAGTTTTTTTGTGTTGTTCCGAATACATGCTGTAAATGGAATTGTTTTATGTTCTATACTAAACATATTTAGAGTAATTCTTTTAAAACTTTTTTACCGTTTTCATTATCTGGATTTAATTCAACAGATTTTTGATACATCTTAATCGCATCATTTTTTTTGCCGCATTGGAGTAATGCCTCACCGTAGCTGTCATATATATTTGAACTATTTGGAAAAATTAATGCTGCCGAAGCGAATGTCAGCAAAGAATTGTCTGTTTTTTTAAGTCTTAGAAATTGATACCCCAACCTATTAAAATCTCTTTCTGTTGCTTCGTAACTGTCTGGCTTTTTTAAATATTCTTCAATTAACTGATTTGCTTTTTCTTTATTCCCACTTTCAAGCAAACTGCCATAGACTCTCGAAAGATTCTGTAGTGGCATTTTATAAGGTTTATTATCAATTAATTTCAAAGCTTCATTGGCTGTAAAAAAAACTGGACTTGCTGTATTGGACAGCAAAATGACAGTTTGGTTTTTAGTAATATTATGCATCAAAATGGACGTAAGTCCAGTATTCAATCCATCGTGAAAAACTATTTTTTCGTTACTATTATTAGTGTATGTCTGCCAGCCTAAACAATAGGCAATCTCTTTTTCTTCAAAACGATAAGAAGCAATTTTTCCGTTATTAAGCTTTGATGGTGTAAGTGCTTCTTCTAATTCTTTCTTGCCTAAAAGCTCATAATTAAATAATGATTTTTGGTATTTCTGTAAATCTAGCGCCGTACTTACAATACCTCCCGGTCCATAGAAATTACTTTTCTCATCTATTAAAAAAGTTTCTTTTAAGGTTTGAACATTCACGACATTTGTCGAATAAAAGTTTGGATAAGTATACAACTCTACCTGATTTGGCTCTTTAAGCCTTCTATCCTTTGGAAGAAATGAATCTTTCATTTTAGCAGGTCCGAAAATATTTTTTTCCAAATAATCTCTAAAGCTAATTCCAGTTATTTTTTCCACTATTAAAGCCGCAAGGCAGAAATTAACATTGTTATACTCCCATTTGTCACCTGAAACAAATGATAGCGGCATTTTATTTTCAATTAATGCTGGTATAATATCTTCATTAGAAAATATTTTTTCAGGCCTTTCTTTTATTGCATTATCGAATAGACGATTGTATTGCACCAATCCAGAAGTATTACTTATCAGATGTCTGATACTAACATTTGGATAAGGAAAATCCAAAAGATATTTTTGGACCGGATCCTCAATATTTAATTTTCCTCTTTGTTTAAGCTGCAATATTGCTACTGCTGTAAACGTTTTTGACACAGATGCAATTGGAAATTGAGATTTTTCATTGATTTTTTCTTCCTTTTCGATATTAGAATATCCGTAAGAATTAAAAAAGATGTTTTTTCCTGATTTAGAAATTAATACACTCCCATTAAAAAGATTGTTTTTAGAAAGTGTTGAGAAGAAATCATTTATTTTTTGTCCAGAAACCGTAAAGGTCAAGTTAAAAGCTAGTAGAATTAGAACAATTTGTTTTTTCATTTTTGATTGATTGATTGATTGATTGATTGATTGATTGATTGATTGATTGATTGATTGATTGATTGATTGATTTTTCAACTAAGATATGAAATATTACTACTATATTTAATTCTCAATTTTTATATATCCTAATTTTTAGAAAATTTCTTCAAGTCCTGTAAATTATTGCTTCGTAAGCAGATTCGTAAAGACCGTCATAAACTACCTTTAAAAAGAATGAAGTTTTGGATTCCTTAATATTTTCAGTCACTCTTTATTGTTGTAAACAAAAAAAGATTGGATCGATAGGGAATAACACGCAGAAGTTATGTATTAGATAATTTGATTTCTTTTATTAGAAAAAATAATGTTCTGTTTATGAAAAACGCACTTATCATATTGATATTTTTATGTAGTATTGTAAAAAACTTACTCGACTGTTTTTAGCGGGTTTATTTAAGTTAGCGGTAAGCAATTCCAAAAAGAAAGCACATTTCCTAATTAATGAATACTGATAATCAAATATTATTTTTTCTAAGCGCTTTAGGTGTTTTTAATAGCGTTGTTTTGAGTTTTTATTTTTTATTCTTCAAAAAGAACAAAGCTAAATCGGATTTATTTCTTGGACTTTTATTATTGTCTTTAAGTATCAGAATAGGGAAATCGGTATTTTATAATTTTAATCCGCAATTGTCAAAAACGTATTTACAGATAGGTTTGTCAGCCTGTTTTTTAATTGGTCCTTTATTATATTTTTATGTTCGATCAATATTGCAAAATCTTAATCATTCTTTTGCAAAGCGTACAATCATTTTAATAGTTACAACTATAAGTGTTTTTGGTTTTCTTTTTCCATACAAGGAGAATCCTGTTTTATGGAGAGGAGTAGTGTATTATGTTATAAATATTCAATGGCTTATTTTTATTGTATTATCCATTTATGAGTCTAGACAGATTTTTAAGAAGTTGGTAACTAATCGCAGTCAAATAAGCTATTATGATACTTGGATACTGTCAATTATTTGCGGTGTTTTTGCAATTTGGCTTTCGTATTTTTTAGCGAGATATACTTCATATATTTCAGGGGCTTTGACTTTTTCTTTCAGTTTTTATATTTCCTTTCTTCTTATTTATTATGCGAAAAACAAAGTATTAATCTCAGCGATTAATAAGGAAAAATACGTAAACAAAATTGATGAAAAGTTGATTCAAGAAATTCAGAAAAAAATAGATATACTTTTCGAAGCAAGAAAAATCTATACTAATCCAGACCTTACATTATCAATTTTAGCAAAAGAATTAAATATTCGTCCGCAATTGCTGTCACAATTTATTAATGACAATTTGAATAAAAGCTTTACTCACTTCATCAATGAATATCGAATTGATGAAGCAAAACGGTTGTTAAAAGATAGTACTCAGTTAAAAATTGAGGCTGTAGGTTTTGAATCTGGGTTTAATTCCAGCAGTACATTTTACAGTTCATTTAAAAAAATAACAGGTACAACGCCTTCAAATTACCAAAAAGAATAATTTCTACTCCTAAAATATACATTTGGAGTCCGTTATTATAAATCTGGAATGATTTAAAACGTATTCAATATAGTTTTGAAGAATATTTTTAAATCATTAAAATCCAGTGTTTATGAAAAGAATCTTTTTCGCAATCTTATTTGTATTATTATCAAATTTATCTTTTTCACAATCAGAGCAGTCTCTGATTGAGAGTTGTATTCAAAACTATATTGATGGAACATCTTATAATAAGCCCGATGATATAAGTAAGGCTTTTTATCCTGAAGCTAATCTTTTTTTAAGCCATAAAGAGAAGCCTTTATGGGTGGTTCCTAGTTCAGAATATGTCTCTTGGTTTCAAAAAGGAAAAAAGGGAGAATTTAATGGTCGTATAGGGAGAATTATTTCGATAGAATATTTTAATGATATTGCTATTGCGAAAGCTGAAATTCTCATTCCTGAAAGAAAGCAAGAATTTATGGATATGTTTCTACTCAAAAAAATTCAAGGCGAATGGAAAATAATCAGCAAATCGGCAAGCAGTAAAGTGAGTAATAAATCTGGAAAGAAAATATTATTCATTGTTTCTAATGCTAATTATTATGGAAATTCAACAATTTCAACAGGAAACAGCTTTGCAGAAATTGTAAACGCTTACGATACTTTTGTAAATTCAGGCTATACTGTTGATTTTGTAAGTCCAAATGGAGGTGATATTCCTTTAGCCTATATTAATACTTCTGATGACATGCAAAAAAAGTATTTATATAATCCGGATTTTATGTACGCCATAAAGTATACGTTGAGTCCCAAAGAAGTTGATTATAAAAATTACAAAGCTGTTCATTATATTGGAGGCGGAAGCGCTATGTATGATGTTCCTGAAAACCTGGAGATTCAACGTATTTCTATGCAAGTATACGAAGATAATAATGGTATTATTTCGTCGGTGTGTCACGGAACTGCAGGGATTGTTAACTTGAAAACTAAAAATGGAAAATTCTTGGTTGAAGGAAAAAAAGTAAGTGGTTATCCTGATTCTTTCGAAAAACAAGATGGCGAATATTTTAAACACTTTCCTTTTTTAATTCAGAAGACAATAGAAGAGAGAGGCGGAGATTTTAAATTTTCAAAGCGAAATGAATCTTTTGTTGAACAAGATGGACGAATTGTTACAGGGCAAAATTTTCAATCATCAAATGGTGTTGCCTTAAAAATTATTGAATTGATTGAGAAGAATAATTAGGATGATTTATTTAGTTAACGCAAAGGTTTAATAGAATCTTGAGGATTTAAACTTCTTAATTTAAAACTATATTGTAAAACTCATTAAAAAACACTTTAAGAAGTTAAGGAGTTTTTTAATGAGCTTTTTAGAAGAATTTGACAGCAATATCATTGCCTTTATTTTTCTAGTATTAAATCTTTCAAATTGATATTTCCACAATGAATTTCTTTATCGTTGATTGTATAAAAAAGATTTTGTCCTTTTAAACTGAGTCCAGTTCGCAAAGTACCATGTGCACCTTTTGTTACGCAAAGTAAAACAACATAAAAACTACTCGATTGCTTCGGATTAATAGTTCTTTTTAGTGAAGATGATTTATGAATATTTTTATCTAAGAATGAATTTAAATCTTTCAAGCCATAATTAAATAAGGGGATTTTCTCATATGTCATTTCGTTGGGAGGAAGCAAAATTTTAAAGTATTGGTCAGGTAAAGCTGGAATCTCATAAGAATGTACAGGAAAATCCATTTTTAATTCAAGAGGATTAGCTGTTTGATTGCTGACTTGAGTCCAAAATACAACATAAACATATACTTTGCCTTTTGGATCAGTGTATTTCATTCCGCCTTTTGGTAAACTATTTTCTATTATTAGGCTTGCACCTTTAGAATCCTTATACTCATATTTAGTATAAATGGCTTTATTAAGTGCTGCTTGCTTTTTGTTTTCGATATTTTTTACCGAATCTAAAGTTTTTGTATCAGCGGTATCTGGAGTTGACTTACTTTCTTCTTTACAAGAAAATAGTGCAGTAATCGTGAGAAGTAATAATATACTTTTTTTCATTTTATTGAATTGGATACAAATGATTTATAGTTTAATAGGCTTTTCTTTAAAACGAATATAAGAAATATTTTTACTAAAATTTATTAATTTGTTTAAGATAACGAAGACTTTATTGCTTCTAAAATAGGGTAGTAATTTTTAACTATATTTGGCATCGATATTGTTTTATTTGACAGCTTTAGAGTTGAAAAAGAAATTAAATCATGAAACCCAAATTTTAAAAATGAAAAATAAACTGATAACTCTTTTATTTGTATTTACGGTAATAAATATATTTAGTGAAGCTAATGCTCAATCGAAGTCAGAGAAAACGAATTATTCTAATAATAAGGTTTTAACGGATAATGATATGGTTACTCATAAAGCCATAAAACCGCTTAAAAAAGTTCCGTTAGATAAAGAGTCAATTTTGATTTATGATTACGATGGATCTTTGATGTCATTTAATTTAGAAAAAGAAGCTTTTAATTGGACTGTAAAAGCGACAGATCTTACTATCGAAATGTGTGCAAATCAAGTAACGCTGCTTGATGGAGTTATATACATTCCGTTTGTTAACGGTGAAATTTTTGCAATTGATAGTCAAACAGGTTCTATTTTTTGGAAATCAAGACTGGGAAATATTAAGGATCAAATTGTACTAAGAAATCAAGTTCCAGTTATTAATGATGGAAAATTGTTTATTACGACTCAAAGTCCAAATAATAACATTTATGCTCTTGATGTAAAAGACGGGAGTTTAATATGGAATTATAAGCTGGATAACTTATATAATGACAATCCAGTTCTATTTTTTGATAACAAAGTTTTTGTACAAAGTGCGTCTAATCTTTATAGTTTTGAGGCAAATTCTGGTAAACTTCTCAATCAAAAAGGCTTTGAAGAAGCTATAACTGGAAAACCTGTAACGGATGGTGAAAATGTATTTATTGCAAATGAAAAAGATGTGGTTTTTGCTTTAAGTCCAGATAAACTAGATGTTTTATGGCAGTTTAAACTAGCTGAAAACCAAAGTAATATTAAGGATCGTATATTTTGTAAGGACAAAAAAGTATATTTTGCTGCTCAAGGTTCTGAGGTTTCTTCGATATATGCTGTGGACTCAAAAACGGGAACTCAGATTTGGAAAACGGATTTTAAAGGCGATAATGTCGAATACATGATTGAGGAAAGTGATAATATTTGGGGATATACTAGTAAAGGAAAACTTTTTCAAATAGACATAACAAATGGTGAAATTGCATTTGAAGTAAAACTAATCACAAAACCTATTTCAAATCTAGAATTTGCTGTAGATGATTTCTTGTATTATTATTCGGATGCCGCTTTGATTCAATTTGAGTTTAAAACAAAAGATGAAAACGAAATTTATCTGCGCACTTCTATTAAAGATGATGCTTATAGTGCATATTTAAAGTTAATTCAATAAAATGGATCTTAATACAATCAGAATTTGAACGATTAACAAACAGTTTTTGATTATCTGAAACTATTAATCGTGAGTAAAGTATTCGATTGTAAATGCTGATTAAAACCTCCAGAATAAAATGATTCTGGAGGTTTTTCAGTTTATTTAGGTTTTTAATAATTCTCTCCAAGTGTAACTTTTATGTACAATTTTCCAAGTACCTTCATATTTAAGAATTAAGAAATAATCTGTAAAAACGCGCCAGTTTGGCACAATGATTTCTGCTTTTGCTATTGCAGCATCTTTTTCAATATCGATGGAAATAATACTCCCTTTTCTGTTAGACTTTTCACCAACTTTTATATTAGAAATATACTTTTCTCCAGAACGTATCCATAAAGTATCTTTTTCAACAGTATATAAGTTAAAATTTGGATTAAAGGCTTTTCGCAATCTTTCAGGTTGTCCGTTTGCAGTTCCTTCAATATAATTAAGCAGAACTTCTGTGATTTGTTCTAAATCATCTTTCTTGCTTGTATCAGAATTATTAAAATTAGTTTTTAAAATTCGGATAACTTCATTGGCTACTTTTGAGGCTGAAGAAGGGTCTTGTCCTGTTACAAATCTTCCGTCAACAATATAGAATGCATCACCTCCTTTATCAGAATTTACAAAATTACCTTGATTATTATTAATCTCTTTATCAATTGAAAAAGGAAATGCTTTGTAATATTCGGCATTTCTATTTTCAAATTTATCTGGAAAACCAGTAATTTTTCTTCCGCTGTAAAGAGGCTTTTTGTTTTCGTCTGTTAAATAAACAATTCCTGCGGTTCCGTGGCAAATAGTAGAAATAACACCATTTTTATTATAAATACTTCGTGCTATTTTTTGAATAACAGGATTTTCAGCTACACCATACATTGCGGCACCGCCGCCAGTATAAAAAATCGCAGTATAATCCTCTATAATAATTTCTGTTGGTTTCTTTGTATGTTCTAATTTATCCATAAACCATCCGTTGTACAAATATTTTTTTTGTAAGCTGTCTGAGGTATTGATATAGCCAACGGGAACAGCTCCGCCTTTAGGACTTACAAAGTCAACTGTATATCCTGCTTTTATAAATACATCGTACGGCTTTATGATTTCTTCAAAATGATTGGCTGTCGTAATTGTAGTATTGCCGTAAAAATCCTGATTTGAAGTCACAAAGAGTATTTTGTTCTGGGCATGAATATTCATCGAGTACAAACCTATAAGAATAAGAAATATGAGTGCGGTGTTTTTCATCATTTAGAAATGTAGAATTAAAAAAAAAGTATATCTGATTTATTCTTATTGTTTTACAGCTGGTGCTTCAACTGTTTTATGAGGTGTTCTGGTCGATATTTTGTCGACAATAAACCAGCCTTGATTGGTTTTTAAAAGATTAAAATAATCTGTAAACAATAGTTTTGAAGTACTTATTTCGGCTTTTGCAACGGCTACATTATTTGTTACGTCGATAGAAATAATACGCCCTGACCAGTTATTTGATTTTGGATGCTTTTTATATCCTACTATATACTTTGATTTAGGAACGATATTAAATTTGTCTTCAGCAAAATATTTTAATTGCCAAGAATCATGAAATGACTTTGCTACCATTGCAGAATCACCTGTAGCTTGTCCGTCTAAATAAAGATTAAGTGTTTTTTGAATTAAAAGCCAATCATTTTCATCATTATTTACTTGAGCATTTGCAGTAAAAAAGAATAAACTAAAGGAAATTGATAAAAGAATTTTTCTCATTTTTAAAAAATTAAATTGTTAATAATGAGAGCAAATATCTTAGATATGAATAGTTTAAAAGTTTTACTTTATAAAGTAGAACTCCTATTTTGCAATATTGAACTTATTTTGAATATGATTTTTGATATTCAGCAGGAGTTAAACCCGTTGTTTTTTTAAAGGCTGTAAAAAAGGTTGATTTAGAATTAAAGCCGCTGTCATAACCTAAACTTTCAAGTGTTAAGTTTTTTTCGGTCTCTAATAATTTTTTTGCTTTTTCAATTCGATATTCTTTAATTAGGTTTGAGAAGGATTTACCTAATACTTCATTTACATATTGAGACAATAAATGTTTTGTTATGTTTAGTTCTTTTGCAGCTTCTTCAAGGTTGAAATTTGGATTAAGGAATAGTTCTTTTTCTATCATTATTGATAGTTTTTGATCTATAAGACTTAGAGTTGCTTTATCAATTTCTTTGTTTTTGTATTTTTCTCTTTCACTAAAAAAAGCAGGCTCATTATTATTCCTAAATATTAGAACGAGCACAATTAAATAGAATAGAAATGTAAATGATAAAGCGCCTATTATATAAGAAGTATAAGCTG
>NZ_NRQV01000058.1:0-7387 GCF_004119505.1 Flavobacterium sp. YO64
ATCTACAAATTGAGTCAGCTCTGTTACAAATTTAGGATCGTTGATAATTGTGCTTGCGTTGTTAACGACATCAGCTACAACATCTATTGTAGTTTCTGTATCATTTTCGCTCTTATAAACATACTTTCCGTCGTTTGCTGCATTTTTCTCTAAGGTTGTAATGGTCTCGTTTCCTTTTACAATCTCATTGATATTTACCACTTGTGTTGCGCCTGATGCATCTGTATAAGTAAATTCGTTGGTTGTAGAATTAAACGATACTGTACCTTCTGACTTAGTAACAAAATTGTTTAAAACATTAGTTACAGCTGGATTATTTATGATTGATTCAAAATTGTTAGCAACGTCTCCTACTACATTAATCGTTACTGGATTTTCTCCTGTTTCATTTAAATAAGTATATGTACCGTCGTTATTATTGGTTAATGTTGTAATGGTTTCGTTTCCTTTTACAATTTCATTGATATTTACCACTTTTGTTGCACCTGATGCATCTGTATAGGTAAATTCATTGGTTGTAGAATTGAACGATACTGTACCTTCTGACTTAGTAACAAAATTGTTCAGTACATTAGTTACTGCAGGATTGTTTATAATTGATTCAAAATTGTTCGCAACGTCTCCTACTACATTAATGGTTACTGGATTTTCTCCTGTTTCATTTAAATAAGTATACGTACCGTCGTTATTATTGGTTAATGTTGTAATCGTTTCGTGTTTTTTTACTGAACTTCCAAAATCCAACGGTTGATTAGTACCTGAATCATCAACAAACACAAACTCTTTTGTTACGGCATTATAAATAACAGTCCCTTTGTTAGATTCAATTTCACCAGCAATAACAATTCTATTCCACTTGTTATCATACCAATAGTAATATCCAGGTTTAATATCTGCTGCTGTGGCTGTATTAAATACTAATAAACTATTTACATTGCCATTTGCAATTGTAGAAGCATCGGTAATGTTCTTTAATTGAATTCTTGGAATCAATACACCTTTATCATTAGCTACAACTTCTAATTGAGAAGAAGGATTTGGCATAGTAGTTCCTATACCAACCTGGGAGTAAGCTGAATAACTAGCTAAGACAAAAAATAATGGAAGTAATTTATTTTTCATAAGATTTAATAATTATGAGTTATCTTTTTATTTGCAATCTTTATTCTAAAATTTAAATCAGCTGACCTTTTCATGAACTGTTAAATTTTAAATTCTTGGCAAAATTATGTCCTAAGTATTGTTCAGAACTACCACATAAACTTTTAAAATCAATACAAAAAGTTACAAATCACATAAACACATAAATAATTACACATCAATAAGTTAATCCCGAAAAAAAGCTCTAAAAACCTAAAAACAAAACTGAAATATATCCAACAAAAAAGAGCTTGAACTTAATTAAAAGCCAAACTCTTTTTCTTACCAACTCTAAACTACCAAATCAAAATTTATCTGTTCTATTCTTTTATTACAATAATAAATTCCGAACGTCTGTTAAGCTCGTGTTCCGTTTCTGAACATTGTACGTCATTACCGCACTTATTAATCAACTGCGATTCTCCATATCCATCTCCCCACACTCTATCTTGTGCAATTCCACCTTCCAAAACAATATAATCCACTGTTGTTTTTGCTCTGTTTTTAGAAAGTCTCATATTGTAATCGTCTTTACCCCTGCTGTCTGTATGTGATTTTACCAAAATAGAAATACTCGGACGGATTTTTAATAAATTAATTACTTTGTCTAATTCTAATTTTGATGACTTTCGAAGTGTATAACCTCCATAATCAAAATAAATAGGTTTTAGTTTTAGTTTCTCTGTAAGATTATCACCTTCCTTAAGAGTTAATACCTGATTGCCGACAACAACTTCCAGTTCATTAAATAGCACTGCTTGTATTTCCTTGGTTTCTCCTATTTTAATTCCCTTTGCAGCAATTTTTTCAGTTGTATAACCTTTCTTTTTAAACTCAAAAGTATAATTCTTTAGCGGTGCTAAATCCACTGAAAACTTTCCTGATTCGTCACTGTATACTGTTTTAATTTTTTCTTTTAAATCATTAAAAACTGTTACCTCAACTTCTTGCAATAGTTGACCAGATATACTGTCTTTTACTGTTCCCGAATAAACTGGGTTTAATTTAAAAGGAAATGATATTGATTTTGTTTCTAAAAATGTATACAAATCGTCATCGCCGGTTCCTCCTTTTCTATTAGAGGAGAAAAACCCTTTTTTAGAGTCACTGTCTATGCTGTATGCAAAATCATCACTTGTAGAATTTATAGGCTCGCCAACATTTACAATTATATATTTAGCTTCTTCGTCTTTTACGGCCGCAAAAATATCCAAGCCTCCTAAACCAGGATGCCCATCTGACGAGAAGTACAATACGCCGCTGTCATCTACAAAAGGAAAAGTTTCTCTGCCATAAGTATTTATTTCTTCTCCTAAAGAATCTGCTTTATTAGCAAAACCTCCACCTTTTTTTCTGCTTATCACATACAAATCTGTATCGTTTGTTTTCTTTTTTCTGTTAGACACAAAATACAACTCATCGTTATTAGCGCTCAAGGCAGGATGTGCAGAAGAAGTCCCTTCAACATTTACAGGAAATGGAAGTTCCTTAACTTCTCCCCATTTATTGTTTATTTTTTGAGCTTGAAAGATTTTCAGGTTAGAAATTGCTTTCTTATTTTTTGCCTTATTTTTTATTTTGTCATAAACTACCAATCTAGTAAAGTACATTGTTAAGCCGTCTTTTGTAATTACTGGTGTACTTTGATGGTATTTTAAATTTACATCTCCTGACAATTTTTTTGCATTATACAAACTTCCGTCTTCGTCAATTTGGGCTGTGTATAATTTAAGAAAAGCTTTTTCGCTCCAATTATGTTTGCGTTTAAAAATACCTGAATCCTTAGCCGTAGCATAAATAACTTCTTTATACTTAGGCATTTTTTCTGAAGATAGGATCTTAAAATCATCATTTTTAAAATCAGCCTCTTTAGTGTTTACAATAAACTTTTCTTGATTTTTATCTTTCTTTTTCTCCTGAATTACAAACTCTCCCGTCGCTCCAAGTTTATTACCATCGTCGCTTCGTCTTTTTTGAGCATTTTCTCTAATAATTCTGTCTTTATCCGACTTTTCTGCCTGAACAATTTCAAGGTTTTGCTTGATTGCTTCTTCATTTGGAACTAAAGCTGCTCCAAAGTCTGAAAATGGCGAATTTATTCCTGCTTGACTCAAATTATCGTATCGATCTGATTGTGCTGCAATGGCTTTTAGATAAGTTACCGGATCCCATTTTTTTGCTTCCTCTTCTTTTCCTGCTTTCTTATAATAGGCACTCATTACAGCTAATCCTTCTTCATGCTGATCATTTGCTCTCAAGCATACAGAATATCTATAATAGTATTCTGGCGGAGCAGATGCAACATCTTCCATCATTTTGGTATACCATTGCAGTGCGCTGTAATAATCTGCATTAAAAAAATAGGTATCGCCTAAACGAGCATATATTTCTTTAGAATCATATCCTTTATTCACTAATTGCTCGTATAGCTTTCCTGCTTTTACAAATGAAAATTTTTCGTATTCTGCATTTGCTTTTGCCAGTTTCTTGTCTTGCGTTTGCTGCTTTTGCGAAAAACACACTGTATTACTCAAACAAAAAAGCAACACAAGTACTTTATGTATTTTTATTCTCATAATTAATTAAATTAGTTTTAGTTAGAAAAATCGCGGAGACATCATTCTCGATTTAGAACCGCCCAATACTTCAAATCTTAAAAAAATTTCATGCGATCCTGAATTGTAGTTTGCCAGTTTAGTTGTTTCGGCATCATAAGAATATCCAATAAACCAAGAATCTGAAACTTGGAATCCTGCAAGCGCACTTATTGATGCACTCCAGCGATAAGCAAGTCCTGCTGTAAATTTTTCATTGAATAAAAAGTTTGCCGAAATATCTGTTTGTAATGGAGCTCCTTGTACCGCTTTAGTTAATACTGACGGCTTAAATTTTAGATTATAATCTAAATCAAAAACGTATCCTGCCATTAGGTAATAATGCATACGCTCTTTTACAACAAAACTCTGCGATTCGTTTTTAGCAGATTTATCGTAATGACTGTTTTCTAACATATTAGGAATTGAAAGTCCAATATAGGATCTATCAGAATGAAAATATACTCCTACTCCTATATTGGGAGAGAATTTATTATCGACGTTATTTTGGAATCTTGGATCTGAAGGATCATAGATATTCAATTTTGTAAAATCAACATCTAACAAGTTTGCTGTTCCTTTTAATCCAAATGATAATTTATAAAAAGGAGAAGTATCTATAGAATAGGAAAGATCTACTGAAACATTATTTTCTGTCATTGGCCCAATTTTATCATTGATTACCGATAATCCTATTCCCATATTATGATTAATAGGTGAATTAACAGATAGTGTATTGGTAATTGGAGCACCTTCCAACCCTGCCCATTGTGTTCTATGTAATCCGAAAACACTTATTGTACCTCTAGAACCCGCATAAGCTGGATTGATATTAATGGTGTTGTACATATATTGGGTATATTGGGCATCTTGCTGCCCAAACATAACGCTGGAATAACAACATAATATAGTTACTATAAATAAATTTATTTTTTTCATTTTACTCTTATTTTTAGAAATATGGGCAAAATTATAGCAACATCCTTTTTTGATACTGCCACATAAATTCATAAAATCATCACGAAAAGGTTTACCATTTAAACAACTATAAAACAGTTACATAAAAACATAGTCAAAGTTTTTCTTTGTTTCGTTTTTAGTTTAAAATCTAAGTGACTCTCGATTAATTCTAAAATAAAAAACCCGATCACTTGACGCAATCGGGAAATCTAAAAAAAAAGCAATTAAATACATTACAGCGTTTTACTTTTAAAAACGGAGCTGGGTATATCTCCATGATGTTTTTTATAAAGCGATGAAAAGTATGCGGTTTTATGATAGCCAAGTTCAAAAGCTATATCACTAATCGTTTTAAACTCCCCGCTTTTTAATAATTTCGCGGCAACCTCTAATTTTTCTTTCTTAAAAAAAGATACGGCACTTATGCCAAATACATTTTCATATAAGATTCTGTATTTTGAAATAGACATGTTTGCAATCTCCGAAAGAATCTTTACTCCAGGAAAAGGTGCTAAAAGATTAGACATTAAAAATTCCTGCGTTTTCATTATCGCTATTAAATCTTTCTCTAAAAACAATCCAGTGTTAGACATATCAATTTTCAATCGCTCTAAAAAGTAACCAAAAAGTTTAAAAGCTGTACTTTTTAGTAAAAATTCGTAATTTGAATCGCTCATACTTTGCTGTTTCAAATTATGAAGCTCTACTTTGCTTCTGCTGTCTATATGTCCATAGTAAAACATTTCTCTTTTTTTATTATCAAAAATGTTCTTGAAATCTTTTTCTAAAACTGCTCCGTGAAAGTAATTTTTAATATATGTTTTTCGAATATACAATCGCAAAGAATAGGCTCTTTCTCCAACTTCTGAGACATAAGAACTTTGAAGACGACTGTCTATAATAGCAAAACCTAATTTTGATTTATATCCTGTTTTATGTTTAATATTATCAATAAAATGTTTATTCAAATTGTCGCTCATATCATAGTAAACAATCCAAAAATCTTCTTCAGAAGGCATTCTTGTCAAACGCATCGGCTCGTTTAATGTTAAATCAACAATAAGCACAGAAACATCTGAAGAAAGCTCAATAAAGTACCCAGAACCCTTTACCTTTTTCTTCGGGAAATGAATTATTTTATTGTCTATTATTGTACAGCCTAAACCGTCAATAAAATCTTGCTTACCTTTTAATGTTAACGATGCGGTATGTTTAAATTCAGGTATTGTTAAATCCATAATTTCTATTACAGTAAACTTTGATATTCTTTTGGGAAAACACCATACATCTGATGAAATCGTTTTGACAAATAAGAAACATTTGCATAGTTTAATTTATGTGCCACTTCATTAACTGTAAACTTTCCTGTTTCTAATAATTCTTTGGCTTTATTTAATTTATTATTATAAAAATAGGTTCCCGGATTTACCCCCGAAATTTTCACAAACAGCTTTTTATATTTTGAAGGAGACATTCCAATTTGCTCTGCCAGAAAACTAATGCCGGGAAAAGGATCGTCGATATTATTTTGCAGCATTGCTTTAGAAGCTATGATATTCTTGACATCAACATTAAATGTTTTTTCAATAATACTCTCTTTAGTTTCCAGTTGTTTTAAATAACTAGCGGTCAATCCATACACAAGCCCTTTAAAATATATTTCATACAAAGAATTGTCGTAGGCAATTTTTCTAAAATCATTAATTAAAATTAAACTTTCAATATTCATTCGATCTAAACGAAATGTTGCATTTCTTTTATTATCAAGAATGTTGTCAATCACTGTCGATGCAGTTTTACTTATTTTAGAGAAATATTCCTTTATATTAGCTTTATCAAATAAAATACAGATCACATATATTCTGGTTCCTTTTTGCACCGTGTAATCCATATCAACTTTAGAATCAACAATAGATAAATTATGCTTTAATTTTCCTATCGAAGCCGCTTCTTCATTAAGCATAAAATCAACATCTATATTAGTGAGATAGAAATACAATCCTATAAAATTGGTGTTTTTATTACGATACTTTAATCTTGTAGTTTCCTTATAAGTTGTATCAATCAGCATTGCTTTAATCCCCTCTTCTATAGGCAGAATAAAGTGTGTTCCTTGATAAGTTTCATTATTCCCTTTAATGAAATTTCCTTCGATAGAACCTCCCATTGCTTTTGCAAGAACCTCTATCCAACTGTTCGATGTATTGTACTGATGTGTAATTGTTTTCAAAATAAAAACGAGACTTTAAATGTTTTACAAATGCTGCTGATTAATCTTGTTTATACATAAAAGTAAATTCCAGATTCCAACATTCGAGTAGATAACTTCTGTTTTTCTTTAAAATAGAATCCTTTTTAAACAGTTTTTTACAAATACCAAAAGCTTCATGTTCTTTTGCAGACAAATCGTATTGACGAGTCCTGTTTTCAAATACATTCTTGTAGACCAAATGTCTATTTATCATGTATTGTTTATGATCTGTATGTGGTATTATTTTTATGCTCATCTTTTAAATTTAAAAAGCAGTACTGCTTTTATCTTAACTCTTGACAAAACCAACACTTTCTTAAAATTATTAAGTAACAGTTCTACTGAAAGTAGACGGCAAAAATAATAGGACCTCATCTTTTTGAACTACCACACATAACTATAAAATCAACATTATAAGCTAACATATCATATATTTCTTTGT
>NZ_NRQV01000059.1:0-7154 GCF_004119505.1 Flavobacterium sp. YO64
TGATCTTTATCTGTTATGTTTGGAGTGCCTGGATCTGTAACGCTCACAACTACAGCTTGTCGTACTTTACTTTCGCAAGTTGTTGTAGCATCTTTTAAAGCCGCATAGTAAGTTCTTGTTGTCAATGCTGTTGTTGATGTTACTACGTTTCCTCCTGTTAATGCATCATACCAAACAATATTTCCTGTTACTGGGCTTATATTAATACTAGCAATTGTTGGTGCATTTACTAAACAGAAATCTTGATCGGTATCTGCAATATTTGGTGTACCAGGATCTGTAACGGTAACTGTAATTGCTAATCTATTTTTACTTTCACAATAAACCGTTGGATTCAATTTTATAGGGACAGAAAATACTCCATAATAGATTTTACTAGTCAATAGATCACTTGCCAATAGTGGTGTTGTACTTGTAGCCGAATCATACCAAACAACATCAGCTTCATTAGTCTTAAGATCTGAAACTTTTGGACTGTTTATTAAACAAAAATCTTGAGTATTATCGTCAGTTGTTGGTGTTGCTGGATCAGTAACTGTTACCGTTACTTCTTTAAGCTCACCAGCTTTATTTGGACAAGTATTATCACTTTTAACCGCTGTATAGTAGGTCATAGGACTCATTGCCGCTGTTAAACCGGAGGCTGTTAAAACTCCTGTTGCATTATCTACTGTATAAGTTACACCATCAATTACACCAGTTAAAATTGGCTTCGTTTTATTAGCATCCAAATACCAAAAGAATACTGGATTTACCAAGGAACTTGATGGCGTTAAAGTTGCTGTTGTATTGTGACAAACTGAATCATTATCAACTGAAATATCCGTTGGAAGAGAAGTTGGCAAAATAGTAAATGTTACTTGTTTTCTATCGCCTGGAGCAGTTTCACAATATTCATCAGAACTAAGTCCTACATAATATGTATAGGTTCCAGGAACTAATCCTGTTACGTTTAATGTTGAAGCTGTTTCTCCTGCTATTAAATTACTTGTTGTTCCATCAAAACTATACCAATGATAGACTGGATTTGTAAGTGTTGGTGCAGGTGTAACTAAAACAGCTTCTAAGCTTACGTTTCCATTTTCAGAACAAATGACGGTACTAGATCCATTATTTATTTTTACACTAGCTATAGTTGCAGCTGGCGTAGTTGCTCTAACCACAACCGTTACGACACCTCTTGTTAAAGCAGGACAACCATAACGAATAGGTTGAATATAATATTTATAAGTACCCGCTGCCATTGCAGCTGGAAGTGTATAAGATTGACCATTAGCCAATACATTACCGCCAGTTGGAGAATCATACCAAGCATAAGTTGAGCAGTTCTTAGGAGCTACCTCCAATTTTAGTTCAGAACCAGGACAGACCGTGAGCGTATTTTTAATATCACTGCCTATGACCTTCGTGTTGGTTACTCGATCTATATTATGAACTCTAAGCTGATCAAATACACTTGCTACACCGCCAAAACTAATTTTAACTCTATCGTAAGGCTGTGTTTGAGGTGCAAGAATTGTCATGGCCATAGTATCGCCTGAAAGTAATTTTAAACTCAATAAATTACTATCATTCTTAATAGGTGCTCCAACCTCAATATTTCCTGAGTAAAGTTGGATAACAAACCCTGTAAGCAAATTAAGATTTAAAATTGTACCAGGTTTAGAAATTACTATTCTAAGACTATCACCAACCATTGATGGTGTTCTAAAAGCTGCTGTAAGTTCGGCTGCTGCCAAAACTCCTGTTCCGCTAAACATTGTAGCATAAGTACCCACATCACCATCAGCAGCATTCCATGGTTGAGAAACTCCAACTGTAGTAGTTAAAGCTCCAACTCCTAAATCTCTTACACCAGAAAAAATATCTTCAATATCGCCCTGACCACATGTAATTTGTGTTACTTGTTTTTTGTAATGAGCATCATAAACATTAATACTTTGTCCTACACTTAAAACTGATCCTAATTGTACTCGAATACCATCATAATCTTTAGTACCAGAAACATCAGAAGGAACGAAAGTATATTCGAATGAGTTTTGCCCTGATAATAAATTTACTAATGATCCAGATACAGATTGCAGAGTTCCAATATCAATTGGATTTCCAAGTCCATCACGTTTCGTACCAACTACTGTAATACTTTGTCCTACCGCAATTAAACTGTTTTCTAAACCAAGTTTCACAGTTACGGGAGTCCCTTTAGAAATAGTTGTTGGCCATTGCAGGTTTTGCCATGTCGTTCCGATACCCAAAAGTCCTAAACCTGTAGTTATTGTTGAATATGTACTTGGGTTACCATCTACCGCTAAAGCTTCATTCGAAACACCGCCAGTAATAATTGATCCTGAAGATTGTGTATTTGCATAAACTCTTTCTAACAAAGTATCACAATCCAATGGATCAATAACACTAATTGTTACCGTTTGACTATTGGTACATGTTCCATTATTAGCAATTGCAGTATAGGTATAAACACCAACAGCATTAAGTGCTCCTGTACTATTTGATGGCAATGCATTTCCTTGCGGATCATACCAAGTTATTGTTGCGTTTGACGTTGCAGTTAATGTTACAACTTCTCCTTTGTTAACGACTCTATTAGTGATTACATTTGTTAAAGTTGGAACTGGATTAATTGTAACAGTTACTTTCTCTTTGGCTGATAAACAACTATTACCTGTCGTTTGAGCCTGAATCCAATAATCTCCTCCTGTAGTAATATTTGCAGCCGCTTCCTCAGTAATTTGAGTGTTTATTGGACTATAGAAAGTATAAGTCGTATTTCCAGTGTTGTCAAAATTTGTGATAGCATCTTTTAAATTCACTTTCGCACAACCTGATAAAGTTGCTAAAACTGCCAAAATTGGAGTAGCTGAATAATTTACTACCACTTCTTTTCGGTCTCCAGCTGCATTTTCGCAAGAACCTTGATTAAATACTGAAATATAATAGTTTTTAGAAGCTGTTAATCCAGTAATCGTTAAAGCACCTGTTACACCATCTTTTGAATATGTTATACCTCCTATTGTCCCATTTGCAATTGGTGTAATATCACTCTGATTTTCATAATAGTTAAATATCACTCCCGTTAAAGAAGATGTCGGAGATAGTACAATTCCTCCTGCACAAGAAGCTGTTAAAGGACTATTTATTAAAATATCCGCAGCTGTTGGAACTGGTACAACATTTACTGTCACTGCCTGACGAGTAGAATTTATGCAGGTGCCTCGAGTTTCCTCTAAATAATAAGTTGCACTTGTATTTAATGCTGGTGTAGTATAAGTTGAAAGCGCCGAAAGCTCAGTCCCTCCTGTAGGCAGATTATACCATTTATATGTTTTTCCTGTTGTATCTGAAGTAACCGCCAAATTTGTTGATTTCCCAACACAAACAGTAGTTCCTGAAACAGTTGCTTCTTTATATCTATATGAAGCACCATAAATATCTAAACTAGTTGCTACAGTTGCTAATCCTCCTAATCTTACTTGAATTGCTGTAAATGGTCCTGCTGCTGCAAAACTTGCTTTAAAACGGTTTCCTCCCAACAACTGAACGTTTACAAGAGCTCCAATAGTGGTCAAATCATTGTTTGGTGTTGATCCATTATAGCTTCTTAAAGTAACATTGGAAATAAGTCCAATATCTACAATACCGCCTGGCAAGCCCAATTCTACATCTATTATATCTCCTGTTTTTCCAATTATTGGTGGAGCAAAATTTAACATTTGCTCAATATAAGCTCCAACTCCTGCAACTACTGTTAATTGTGTTGCTGTATTTAAATCTCCATCGACTGAATTATCACCAGGAGATGGAGTTGCTGTACACAATAAACATAATACCCCATCCGTCTGGGTAATTTGTGTAGTTGGTCTCAAACAAACATCAACACTGTTAATTACAGATACATTGATTGCTGCTCTTGAACTGCTTACACAATCTGAGGCTGTAGCACGGGCTTCAACATAAAATGTTTTACTCGCTGTTAAAGCTGGAGCAGGCGTATACGTACTAGCTCCATCACTTAGATTTAAAGGAGTTCCTCCTGTTGGTGTATCAAACCATTTATAAGAAACACCAGCGACAGGATTTGAAACCTCTAAAGTAATACTTTGTCCAGACTGAATAACCACGTTAGAACTTACAGGAACAGGTACTGAAGGCCGCGGACTTACATTAAGAGTTACCGATGAACGTGCACTTACACAATCTCCAATCACAGCTTCAACATAATAAGAAGTAGTAGTCGATAGATTTTGAGTTGTATAAGACGTTCCCGTAAAAACTAAATTTCCTCCGGTTAATGCATCATACCATTTATAAGTTGTACCAGCAACCGGAGAATCGACTGTTATGGTACTTGATTGTCCTGCACAAAGATTTAACGGAGATGCCGTGATAGTAGATGTAACAGGATTATTTACAGTAACAAGAACAGCCGACCTTTCACTATTAACACATCCGTTACGAGTAACCTCTACGTAATAAGTTGTATTTGCTGTTAAAACAGGAGTTGTAAAAGCAGCCGTACTACTTGGCAGTAAATTTCCTGCTGTTGCAGCATCATACCACTTAATCGATTCACCTAAAGCGGCATCGGCTGTTAATGTTGTTGTTTGCCCACTGCAAATCGTTTTATTTCCAGTTATAGTTCTTTCTTTAAATTTATACGAAGCTCCATAGATGTCAAGACTGGTTAATAACAAAGCCAATCCTCCTAATCTAACTTCAACACGATCAAAGGCAGCTTTTGCCTTAAAAGTCGCTCTAAAACGCCCTCCAGTAAGCAACTGAACATCCAAAAGAGAGTTTATAGCTGCACGATCGTTATTAAATGTAGCGCCATTGTAAGTAGCAAGAGAGATATAAGTTAGTAAACCAACATCTGCCAATCCACCTGGAATTCCTAACTCAACTGTAATAACATCTCCTGCCTGACCTGCATTATTAAATTGCAAAATCTGCTGTACCCAATCATTAATGAGTCCAACAGGTACAGACAGCCTTGCGGCAGAATCATTATCGCCATCAACCGACTTATTCTGATCCGATGAACCACAAAGTAAACAAAGCCCACTCTGAGAAGTCTGTTGGCTGTTTGCCTGCAAGCAGCTGCCTTGCGCAGCCGCAACCGTAACTGTTATAGGAACTCTTAAAGCACTAACACAACCACCAGCACTATTACGAGCCTCAACATAAAAAGTTTTTGTTGCAATTAAAATAGGTGTTATAAAAGTATCTGAGTCTCCCAATAATTTAGTTCCTCCAGTATTTACATCATACCAATCAAGAGTAACCCCTGATTCATTTGTAAAAGCACTTAAAGTTGCATTTTGTCCTGATAGTATTGACACACTCTGAGTTAATACTGTTGGATTTGCAGGAACTGCCGTTGATGTAACAGTTACCGTAGTTCTTGTTGTTTTACAGCTTCCAATTGCCGCCTCAACATAAAATTTTGTAATACCTATTGGAACTGTCGGAGCATAAGTACTTCCTGTTGTCAAAAGAGTTCCTCCCGTTTCTGCATCATACCATCTATAATCAGTACCAAGTATAGGATTAATTACAGATAATGTAGTTGCTTTTGTTGCACCAGAAGAACAAATTGCCGTACCTACGGTACTAATTGTTGGCAAAACCGGCTCAATTACATTGATTGTTACGGGAGTACGTTGATCACTTTCACAACCTCCAACTCTTGAAGTGCTGACATAATAAGTTTTAGAAGCTGTTAAAACAGGAGTCGTAAAACTGCTGACATTTGAAAGAGCAGTTGTTGATGTTGGAGAATCATACCAAGCAACAGTTGTACCAGCTGCGGCTGTAGCTGAAAGTGCAATTGATTGTCCGCTACAAACTGATTGTGTCTCTCCGCCTACAATTGTTGGTTTTGCAAATTGCAATCGCACATCATAAATCCTTAAATCTACTAATGCAGATAAGAGCCCACCAGATTGAATTTGAATTCGGTCTGCATCTTCTGGTACTGTATATTTTATTACTGCCGAATTAGTTGCAGATAATAATTGGAGATTCAATAACGGATTGTTCATCGAGATCCGATCGCCTACAAGAGTCACACCATTTTTTGCTTGAATGGTTGCATTTGATAATAGCCCCACATCCAACACTCCATTTCCTTCACCAAAATATATTACTATTTGGTCTCCTGCTTTTACAGTCTGGTCAAAAAGTAATGTTTCTTGCGCAAAACAAGCCAAACCAAGTACGTTTCTGATCCTTGCATAAGTTGTCATACTCGAATCAAACGCACTGTCTGGATCCGTCACGCTCATTCCTACACATAAAAGACCACCAGTACTATTAGTCTGCCGATCTGGTCTACAAAAAGTTTGCGAAAAAGTCATATTGCTCAGAAGCAATAAAAACACCAAACCAAATAATCTCTTCTTTAAGATGAGATCGTAAAAAGTAATTTTTTTCATAATTTGGAAGATTAGAAAATGGACAATAAAATACCTGTTGCGGTAAGCACGTATGCTTAGGCAATTTTAAAACTGTTAATAATCAAACATTTAGAATGAAATTTTAATTTTTAGTAATCCAAAATTAAAACTGCACTTTAATAAAAATTATGTTGTATTATGTATACCAAAGTATACTAAAGAGCACTTTTTGCTCACTTTGAACAAAAAATGTCTTGAAACTTTTTGGAAATACTGATCTAAACCAGACTTCCTCGAGGAGTGATTTGTTAGAGGGATAATTTTCATAAAAGAAAATTTAAGTTTAAGAGAACTGGGGGTAATTCTATTAAATATATTATCATTCAATTTTTATAGAAAGTTGATTACTCTTTCTGTAAACTTTGTTTCATTAGAATAAATTCTAATATTAAATGCAATACGCTTAATAAATAATTAATTCTGTTTAAAAAAAACAGAAAACTTCTTCCATCAACAAAATCGCCGATTGGATTTTGAAAACGAAAAAACAACAAAATTGTAAAATTTGAAAAATAAGTTTGAAGTGGAACTAAAACTAAATTCGAAAATCAATTTAATTTTATACAAACTCATAAAAAATAAAGCTAAAATAATACCTAATGCAAAAATGATAAAGAAAGTAATGATTAATTCCATAAGCAGCTTAATTAAGTTATTATAAAAACTTCACTCTCCATTATT
>NZ_NRQV01000060.1:0-6077 GCF_004119505.1 Flavobacterium sp. YO64
AATTAGGTTTAAAATTTTAAAATAATCGTTGATAATTTTTTTTAACTTTTTAGCTTCTTTACTAGTAGATGTTATAAATTTTGTAAAATTATTATCTATTGCTAGAATAATATTTATATCATCATTGGTAGTATTGTATTCTTGAAAAGCCTTAAAATGTGTTTTGAATAAATCCTGGTCTTTTAATTCTTTAAGATAAATATCTAATTTTTCTTCATCACCTAATGGATCAAAGTCTGAAACAACAACTATTAACTATAATGTTCAAAAGCTTGTTTTATGTTCTTAACATTTACATTTTTACTATGAAAAATCAATAATCTTACAATCATTTTTATATTTAGTAGTTCTATTAACTCTTGATATAGTTTGGATTGCATTTATACCTCTTATTTCTTTATCTAAAAAAAGTGTGTGTAATTTAGGCTCATCAAATCCTGTTTGGAGTTTATCAACTACAATAATTAATCCGTTTTTAGCTAATTTAAAGTTCTGTAAAACTTGTTTTTCATTTATACCATGATTAACACTATTACTACTTGGTTGGTCTTGACTGTCAGAATAAACTATATAAATTGGAGCTTCTTTAAATCTTTCGTGTTTTTTTTGTTCTACTAATTCTTTATAGTGTTTATCAATTAATCGTTTGTATCTGATTGCATTTGGAATTGAGGAAACTGCTAACATAGCTTTTGCCGTACCTCTAATATTATGATAAACAGTTGAGACTAATCTTTCTGAAATAAATTTTGAAATAGCTTCGATTCTTTCTTTATTGGAATAGATTTTCTTTTTACGAATTGCGTACTTTTTACCCTCTTCATCTATACCAGTATCTGTATCGTCTGGTATTTCTTCGTATCCAGAATCACCTTCAAAACCTTCTAACTCATTATCTGGTATTCCAAATTGCATTTTTGATGAAACTGGAACAATACCTCTAATAGGATTTAAAATAAAACCATCTTCGATGGCTTCTTTCATAGTGTAACTATCAAAAGGAATCCAAAATTTTTCTGCTTCCGCATATTTATTATACTCTCCAAAACGAGCTAAAGTAATATCGCTAGGCGTAGCTGTGAAACCTATTATTAAATTCTTTTTATGAATCGTATTTGTGTAAACTTTATTGTTATCAAAACCGCTTTGCAATTCATCGAAAACACTTATCATTTCTTCGTTTTGTGATCCACTATTACTTCTGTGAATTTCATCAATTAAGAAAGCAACTCTTAATTTAGATAACTTTGAAGTTACTTCATTATCAAGTATTTCTTTTATTGCACCAAACTTTTGAATATTTACAACAATTACTCTTTTATCACTACTTAATGCAGTCATAAAACTTTTCTTGTCTGAAGCTTCCAAAAACATTCCTTTTTGAATGTTCATATTGTGTAACATACTGTCTAATTGGTCTCGCAGTTGCAACCTATCGACAACTAACATTACTTTATCATAGATGTAATTACCATCTTTACGTAAGTCTTTTAATTGTAATGCTGTCCAACCTATAATATTACTTTTACCAAAACCTGCCGCATATTGCAACAATAAAGAATATACATTTTTGTTGTTTTGATATTTTTGCCTTTTTGCAATTAGTTCTTTTATTTGGGTTTCTCCAATACCCTTTGCTTTTAATTCTTTTTCTAGTTTATTGATGAAATAATCAGGTTCGTTTTCGTGTTCTAAAAACTCATTGATTTTTGCAATAACCTTATCTGCACCAAATTTTTGTTTAGGTCTTGGGCTGATTAATCTACCATCATTGTGCTTGTATTCTTTTACTTTACTACCTTCTTTTTTAATTAATTCACGCTCAATAAAATTATAATAGAGTATTTCTTTTTCTATCATTTTTTTATCATACAAGGCTTTGAAAACCTCTTCAAATTTTAGGTTTTTATCAGCATCTTTATTTATTAGCGGATATGGTTTAAAATCTCTAAAAACTTTTTTCTCGTATTCGTCAAAATCATATTCATCTGAAACAACTGTATTTTTTATTTCATCAAAATGATTAGAAATATTTCTGATAATATAGGTTTCATTAATATCTGTAGAAGTAATATGAATTGCTTTTTCAAATATTTTTAAAAAGTCTTTTCTAATGGTTTGAGATAAGTCATTTCCATCAGCAATTTTTAAATATTCTTGTACTGCGGTTTGATAATCCATTGCAACTTTCTTTCTGCCGTTCTTTTTAGCATTTTGATTGTTCCAATTGCTTTTTAATTCGCTATAGCCTAAAAATATACCATTAAGAAAAAATGATAAATCTGGGCGAAAAGAAAAGTATTGTTTGCCTTGATACTTAAAAGTATAAGGTAACTCCTGAACGATAGAGAATATGTTTTCATCGAACAATTTATCTTCGTGAGTTTCACTACCACTAGGATAGAATAAATGAAATTTCAAACCTTCAAAAGTAACTGATTTGTTAGAATTGATAAACAAAGCCATGTTCATAGATGATTTTACTTTTTCATCTAAAAAAAGGCTGAAAGCTTCTATTAGTTCTTTTTCACTAGTAAACTTTTTAGAAAGTTTTTTATAGTTGTCTTTGTTTAAAGAAGTTTCAGAAAGAAATTGTTTTAAATCTTCGTTTATAAAAAAATGACTTGAAACTGTATTTGCCTTAGCTTCTTTGTATTGTAAACCATCTGGACGTTCACAAAAAAAGTTTACTAAATATTTGTCTTGTAAATCTAATTCATTCATCTTAGTCCTATGTTACTTTTATTTTACCTGTAACGACATCATTAATTAATGTTTTACGAAGCTCTTTTAATTTTATAATTTGAGTATTTATATTTTCTACAATTTTATCAGTAGTTTTTATTTTCGTGTCTAAATACTTGGCAATTTCTGTTTGTTCATTTAAAGGTGGAAAAGCAATATTAATAACTGCCATTTCATTATTCATAATTTTTGCCCCGTTGGTATCAATTCGTTTATTGTGAGTTGCACTCTCTTGCAAAGCATAAACAACATAGTCTAAATCTAAATTTTTTCTTTTGGGTATTAAAGTACCACAGACATTTGTACAATTAAATTTGCCACTACGTCTGAATACTGTTCCAGCATTTGCACCATCTGTTGTCCAAGTTAATAAATCATTATCAAAGTCATAAGTTTCAATATAACCTAAACAACCATTATTTTCAGTTTGAGAAGAATATACAGGATATTTACCTTCTTCAACTAGTAACTCTTGACCAATTACACGACCTCTGCCAATATTAAATAAATCTTTAATTCGTTCTATTTTCCAATGTTGAGGAATATCATTAATATAGTTTATATCGCTGTTTTTGAATTTTACATTTTTATCTAATCCTTTGCAAACTGCTTCATTAATTATGCTTTTTCTATACTCCTTGTAGTAGTTGGCTTTTTGAATTAAAAGATTTATTTTTTTATCAATTGCCTGGGTTTTGCTGTCGAGGTAATTTGCTATTTCAATTTGTTCTTTTAACTGAGGTATTGCAATGTTTAGATTTAAAATTTTTGTTGGATTAGTTCGTGGCATTTTAACACCATCCGTCATTGAATTAATTTTAAAAATAAATTTAGTTGACAAAAATCTATAAAAGAAATATTTTGAATGACTAAACTTTCCATTAAAAATAGAGCGCAGAACAACAACTTCACCACTAACACCACCATTAAAATCTGGTAAATATATTTTGCCTAAATAGGGCCGAAGTTTATTAATCAATATATCACCTGAATTAAACAAATTTGTTGTTTCGTTATTATCATTTGAAACTCTTTGTATTAGTTTGCCTGTAAATTGCTCTATATTTTCCAATGGTATGTAGCAATTTTCTGGTAATTGATTACCATTTAGTGATATTTGCTTAAACACATCTTTTATTCTTTTTACTTCCCATTTTGAAGGAATTTCACCTAACCAATCAATTTCTGAAGGTTTATATTTTTCATACTTTATCATATTGCTAATTCTTTTTCAAGGTTAGCTAAATCAATTTCAAGTTGTTTTAAATCGGCTGTTATTTTAATTGTATCTCTTAATTTTTCTGGAATGTAAAACACTTTATTAAAATTGATTTCTACACCAATTGTATTATCTAAATACTCAAAAGGTTTGGTAATGTATTTAGCCATAAAACTTACAATTTGCTTTTGATTTTCCNGTTCATTAGGATTAAAAGGAATTATTTCATAATCTTTTTGAAGATCTTTCGTTATTTCAGCAGTAACCAATATATGTTCTTCTTTAGTCGAAGTTTTTTTCTTGTAAGTAGATTTAATAACTATTTTACCATTACCTAAAAAGCTTAGTTTTTGGTTTTTATCTTTTACTACAATAGTGGCTTTATTATTATCATAATGAAATGAATTGCCTTGTTTATCAATTAATACGAATGCATCATCTTTATAATCAAAATCGTTTACAAACGACTTAAAATAACCCTCATAGTAATTGGCTAAACTAGAATAGTTTTTATTTTCAAACTTAGTGATTACCATTTCATTAATAGCTTTTATACCATTTTCTTTAAAGCTGTCTAAAATAGCAATTGTTTTAGGTTCTATTTTTATGCTTTTATCTTCTTTAAAATCGCCGTTTCTATCTGCTTTATTAGGCATTTCAACAGATTTACCTTCATCATCTACATTGGTAAGTATAATAGATTGTTTGTTAAAGTAAAAGTGCCATTTATCAAATATTTTGCAATATTCGTTGTCTTTAAATTCAGTAAAAGTCTTTATAATTTCAATTCTATTTTCTTCGCTCATTTGCTTTCTCTTTTTACCTTTACTTTTCTTTAAAGGCACAAACAGATTGGCTGCATTGATAAGCATTACTTTATCTTTTCTCTCTGTGGGTTTGTTTTTGTTGAATATCCACAAATAAGTATAAATACCTGTATTGAAAAATTCGTCAGTAGGCATTTGAACAATTGCTTCAACCCAATCGTTATCTAGAAAATATTTTCTAATGGCACTTTCACCACTGCCTGCATCACCGCTAAATAATGTTGAACCATTATGGACCACGACTGCTAAACCATCATCAGCCAATTGATATAATATGTGTTGTGTAAATAAAAATTGACCATCAGAAATTGAAGGCAAGGCAACAAATCTTTCTGTAGTATCATTTACAATGTCTTTTTGATATCCTTTCCAATCGACACCGTAAGGAGGATTTGCAACAATAATATCAAATTTCTTTTCTATAAACTTAATTTCTGTTAGTGTATTACCGTGTTCTATTTGAGAACCAACTCTAAATCTACTTTCGATTTTTGCTAAAGCGTATAGACTATCGTTCCAATCTTCACCGTATGTAGCCGTTGGTCTTTTAAAGTTTTCTTTGATTTTATCTTCTACCCCAAATAAAAGGTTTCCTCCACCACACGTTGGATCGTATATTGTTAGAAATTTTTCATTGTCTTCAATTTTAGAAGCAATAATATCTGTTATCAATGAAATAATATCGTCAGGTGTATATTGCTCTCCTGCTGTTTCTGCTGAAATATCAGCCCATTTTCTTTTGATGTGTTCTTCTAAAGTAGTTATTTCAGAATTATTAAAAGGTGTTAAATCAATTTCACTCCAAGTTTGCACCGTTTCAAATAATATTCGTTTCTTTTTTAATAATCCACTAATACCAGATATATCCAAAAACTTTTCTTCTTCAGTTCCTTTATCAACTCCTAACAAATATTTAGTTTCAGCATCAAAAGCTTTTAAGTATGCGTGGAAATCTACATCAAAAGTTTTGTCATTTTTACAAATGTCTTTTAATGTTTTGTTTTTACGAATTACGAAATCATTATATCCTAATCCTTCTAATTGAAACATATCAATAAAATCCTCAATATCAATATCTCCAATATCTTCTTTTAATCTTTTTGCTTCTCTGACTAATCTACTCTCTACCATTAAAAGAGCAAAGAAAGGCATCATATATTTAGGAAAATCACTTTGTTTTATTCCTGATGCTATTAGTAAATCTGCTGTTTTCCAAACGTCTCTTTCGTATTGTAGTATATTAATGCTCATTTTTTGTTTTAATGTTATAATTTGTAAATATAGAT
>NZ_NRQV01000061.1:0-4996 GCF_004119505.1 Flavobacterium sp. YO64
GCAATATAATATTAAAATATACGATGAAGAGTTTGATCCTGGCTCAGGATGAACGCTAGCGGCAGGCTTAACACATGCAAGTCGAGGGGTATATGTCTTCGGATATAGAGACCGGCGCACGGGTGCGTAACGCGTATGCAATCTACCTTTTACAGAGGGATAGCCCAGAGAAATTTGGATTAATACCTCATAGTATTATTGAGTGGCATCACTTAATAATTAAAGTCACAACGGTAAAAGATGAGCATGCGTCCCATTAGCTAGTTGGTAAGGTAACGGCTTACCAAGGCAACGATGGGTAGGGGTCCTGAGAGGGAGATCCCCCACACTGGTACTGAGACACGGACCAGACTCCTACGGGAGGCAGCAGTGAGGAATATTGGACAATGGGCGCAAGCCTGATCCAGCCATGCCGCGTGCAGGATGACGGTCCTATGGATTGTAAACTGCTTTTGTACGAGAAGAAACACTGCTTCGTGAAGCAGCTTGACGGTATCGTAAGAATAAGGATCGGCTAACTCCGTGCCAGCAGCCGCGGTAATACGGAGGATCCAAGCGTTATCCGGAATCATTGGGTTTAAAGGGTCCGTAGGCGGTTTAGTAAGTCAGTGGTGAAAGCCCATCGCTCAACGGTGGAACGGCCATTGATACTGCTGAACTTGAATTATTAGGAAGTAACTAGAATATGTAGTGTAGCGGTGAAATGCTTAGAGATTACATGGAATACCAATTGCGAAGGCAGGTTACTACTAATTGATTGACGCTGATGGACGAAAGCGTGGGGAGCGAACAGGATTAGATACCCTGGTAGTCCACGCCGTAAACGATGGATACTAGCTGTTGGGCGCAAGTTCAGTGGCTAAGCGAAAGTGATAAGTATCCCACCTGGGGAGTACGTTCGCAAGAATGAAACTCAAAGGAATTGACGGGGGCCCGCACAAGCGGTGGAGCATGTGGTTTAATTCGATGATACGCGAGGAACCTTACCAAGGCTTAAATGTAGATTGACCGGTTTGGAAACAGATCTTTCGCAAGACAATTTACAAGGTGCTGCATGGTTGTCGTCAGCTCGTGCCGTGAGGTGTCAGGTTAAGTCCTATAACGAGCGCAACCCCTGTTGTTAGTTGCCAGCGAGTCAAGTCGGGAACTCTAACAAGACTGCCAGTGCAAACTGTGAGGAAGGTGGGGATGACGTCAAATCATCACGGCCCTTACGCCTTGGGCTACACACGTGCTACAATGGCCGGTACAGAGAGCAGCCACTGGGCGACCAGGAGCGAATCTATAAAACCGGTCACAGTTCGGATCGGAGTCTGCAACTCGACTCCGTGAAGCTGGAATCGCTAGTAATCGGATATCAGCCATGATCCGGTGAATACGTTCCCGGGCCTTGTACACACCGCCCGTCAAGCCATGGAAGCTGGGGGTGCCTGAAGTCGGTGACCGCAAGGAGCTGCCTAGGGTAAAACTGGTAACTAGGGCTAAGTCGTAACAAGGTAGCCGTACCGGAAGGTGCGGCTGGAACACCTCCTTTCTAGAGCCTCAAATGTTAGTGCTTGCACACGTTGAGGAAACAAGATGATTATTTATAGGATTCTGAATTGGAGATTGTATTACTCTTGCTGTTAATTTAAAAAATAATGAAAAATTAAGTAAAACAGAGTCTCGTAGCTCAGCTGGTTAGAGTACTACACTGATAATGTAGGGGTCGGCAGTTCGAGTCTGCCCGGGACTACTATTTAACTTAATTACAAGGAAATTTTAGAGGTTGAGACCTTATGAGCAATAATTCATAACTCATAACTAATAACTCATCACTAAGAAAATGGGGGATTAGCTCAGCTGGCTAGAGCGCCTGCCTTGCACGCAGGAGGTCAACGGTTCGACTCCGTTATTCTCCACTGATCCGAAAGGATAAAAGTTCATTGACATATTGAGATAAGAAAATAATAAAAAGTAGAAAGCGTTTTTTACAATTTATTGTAAAAAACAAAAAAAACGGTCATAATTGATATTATGATTGGTACAATAAGCAAAATAAGGGCGTATGGGGGATGCCTAGGCTCTCAGAGGCGAAGAAGGACGTGATAAGCTGCGAAAAGCTGCGGGGACGGGCACACACCGATTGATCCGCAGATATCCGAATGGGGCAACCCACTATGTTGAAGACATAGTACACCGATAGGTGGGCAAACCCGCTGAACTGAAACATCTAAGTAGGCGGAGGAGAAGAAAACAAAAGTGATTCCGTAAGTAGTGGCGAGCGAACGCGGATTAGCCCAAACCAATGTTGTTACGGCAATGTTGGGGTTGTAGGACCACGATATTTTATGTACAAGGAACCGGAAGTTACTGGAAAGTGACGCCATAGAGAGTGATAGCCTCGTATGGGTAACAAGTATAATAGATAGTGGTATCCTGAGTAGGGCGGGGCACGTGAAACCCTGTCTGAATTTGGCGGGACCATCCGCTAAGGCTAAATACTCCTGAGAGACCGATAGTGAACCAGTACCGTGAGGGAAAGGTGAAAAGAACCGTGAATAACGGAGTGAAATAGATCCTGAAACCATACGCTTACAAGCGGTCGGAGCCCTTTCGTGGGGTGACGGCGTGCCTTTTGCATAATGAGCCTACGAGTTAACGTTGCTGGCAAGGTTAAGTGATTAAGTCACGGATCCGTAGCGAAAGCGAGTCTGAATAGGGCGCTTTAGTCAGTAGTGTTAGACGCGAAACCGTGTGATCTACCCATGGGCAGGTTGAAGCTGTGGTAACACACAGTGGAGGACCGAACCGGTTGACGTTGAAAAGTCTTCGGATGACCTGTGGGTAGGGGTGAAAGGCCAATCAAACTCGGAAATAGCTCGTACTCCCCGAAATGCATTTAGGTGCAGCGCTGATGATAGTTATATAGAGGTAGAGCTACTGATTGGATGCGGGGGCTTCACCGCCTACCAATTCCTGACAAACTCCGAATGCTATATAATGTTTCACAGCAGTGAGGGCTTGGGTGCTAAGGTCCAAGTCCGAGAGGGAAAGAACCCAGACCATCAGCTAAGGTCCCCAAATATATGCTAAGTTGAAAGAACGAGGTTTGTCTGCCCAGACAGCTAGGATGTTGGCTTGGAAGCAGCCATTCATTTAAAGAGTGCGTAACAGCTCACTAGTCGAGCGGACGAGCATGGATAATAATCGGGCATAAGCATATTACCGAAGCTATGGATTTAGAGTTTACTCTAAGTGGTAGGGGAGCATTCTAACAGGGTTGAAGGTGTATCGTCAGGTATGCTGGACTGGTTAGAAAAGAAAATGTAGGCATAAGTAACGATAATGCGGGCGAGAAACCCGCACACCGAAAAACTAAGGTTTCCACAGCTATGCTAATCAGCTGTGGGTTAGTCTGGTCCTAAGGCGAACCCGAAAGGGACAGTCGATGGCTAACGGGTTAATATTCCCGTACTACTAATTACTGTGATGGGGTGACGGAGTGATGAAAGCGCCGCGAACTGACGGAATAGTTCGTTAAAGTACCTAGCTATAAGATCTATAGGCAAATCCGTAGATTTTGGTGAAATACGATAGTACTCGGAGTCTTCGGACAAAGAGATAGTGCGCCTAAGGGCTTCCAAGAAAAACCTCTAAACTTCAGGTAATTAGTACCAGTACCGTAAACCGACACAGGTAGTTGAGGAGAGAATCCTAAGGTGCTCGAGAGATTCATGGCTAAGGAATTAGGCAAAATAGACCTGTAACTTCGGGAGAAAGGTCGCCAGCAGCAATGCTGGCCGCAGTGAAGAGGTCCAGGCGACTGTTTATCAAAAACACAGGGCTCTGCAAAATCGTAAGATGAAGTATAGGGCCTGACACCTGCCCGGTGCTGGAAGGTTAAGAGGAGATGTTATCTTCGGAGAAGCATTGAATTGAAGCCCCAGTAAACGGCGGCCGTAACTATAACGGTCCTAAGGTAGCGAAATTCCTTGTCGGGTAAGTTCCGACCTGCACGAATGGTGTAACGATCTGGACACTGTCTCAGCCATGAGCTCGGTGAAATTGTAGTAACGGTGAAGATGCCGTTTACCCGCAGTGGGACGAAAAGACCCTGTGCACCTTTACTATAGCTTAGTATTGACCTTGGATAAATGATGTGTAGGATAGGTTGGAGACTATGAAGCGGCGTCGCCAGGCGTTGTGGAGTCATTGTTGAAATACAACCCTTTGTTTATCTGAGGCCTAACTCTTCGATGAAGAGGACAGTGCTTGGTGGGTAGTTTGACTGGGGTGGTCGCCTCCAAAAGAGTAACGGAGGCTTCTAAAGGTTCCCTCAGTACGCTTGGTAACCGTGCGTAGAGTGCAATGGCATAAGGGAGCTTGACTGAGAGACATACAGGTCGATCAGGTACGAAAGTAGAGCATAGTGATCCGGTGGTTCCGCATGGAAGGGCCATCGCTCAAAGGATAAAAGGTACGCCGGGGATAACAGGCTGATCTCCCCCAAGAGCTCATATCGACGGGGGGGTTTGGCACCTCGATGTCGGCTCGTCACATCCTGGGGCTGGAGAAGGTCCCAAGGGTTGGGCTGTTCGCCCATTAAAGTGGCACGCGAGCTGGGTTCAGAACGTCGTGAGACAGTTCGGTCTCTATCTACTGTGGGCGTTAGAAATTTGAGTGGATCTGATTCTAGTACGAGAGGACCGAATTGGACTAACCTCTAGTGTATCTGTTGTCCCGCCAGGGGCACCGCAGAGTAGCTACGTTGGGAAGGGATAAGCGCTGAAAGCATATAAGCGCGAAACCCACCACAAGATGAGATTTCTTTTAAGGATCGTGGAAGATGACCACGTTGATAGGCTATAGATGTAAAGGCAGTAATGTCATAGTCGAGTAGTACTAATAATCCGTAAGCTTATGTACACCCTTTTCCTCCCGAGCAATCGGGAGGAAGAAACTTTCTAAAAATAGTAAATAAAAGTACTTTTCTTTATCTCAGTATGTTAAGATA
>NZ_NRQV01000062.1:0-4966 GCF_004119505.1 Flavobacterium sp. YO64
CTAAAAATGTTGAAAAAATTAGTAATAAGTTTTGTGGCAAAAATATGGTACATGGCATTTGGAGTCGATATCTTTTTTTTACTACTGTTATATAAATTGACATCTACTTAAAAATCTAAAAACGAAAATATCAGATTAGTTAACGAATTAAAAAACTTAGATTATGAGTACGGATGATCATAAATATTTTATGGTATTTACAATAACTTTTTTATTTAAATATTTTTCTAACAACTAAAGCTTAATTTATCTATTTTTACTTTAGTTTAGTCCCCTAAACAAATTTAAATTTGGAAGATTTGAATTTAAACAGAAAGTCCTTTACTCTTTGTAAAGGACTTTTTTTAAATTTTTTGATTATTACATTTCATAAATCAAGAAATCCTTCAACAATGGTTCTGTCGCATCTGTCAGAATCAGATATAACACTTTAAGTAATTTTAAAGTTAGTCTGCCAATTTACAGAATGATTTAAACATAGTTACCCCTGATTCAATCATCTGATTCTTTCTCAGCATATGCAAAACTTCAATTCCGCTCAATGTTCGTCTTGCCGATTCAAAATTTTTAAAGCCTAACCCATTTTGTATCCTCCATTTTATAAATCGATGGTCCTGTTCGACAATATTGTTGAGATATTTACACTGCCGGATTTTAATCTTTGAGAACGAACGCTTGTTACAGACTTTGATTGCTGCAGTATTAGAACCGCTTTTATCAATGTTTATTACTCTTGGCCGGCAATTATTATTAATTTTTAATTAGAAAAGGCTGAGCGCTCATTCTTTGTCTTTTTCTGGTCAAAAGAAAGTAAACCGTATTACCTAATTTATCTACCGCTCGATATAAGTAACACCATATACCTTTTACTTTGATATAGGTCTGATCCAATCTCCAGCTCGTCCCCACTCTGCCTTTTCTCTTCTTTATTTCTAACTCGATGAAAGGTGTAAACGTATAGCCCCAGCGTTGAATAGTAGCATGATCAACATGAACTCCGTGCATTTTCATGATCTCTTATACATCCCTGTAAGTAAGGGTAAATCTTAATTTAAAATACACTGCCCGAAGAAGAATAGATTTTGGATAGCTCTGACCTTTGGTATTCATTTTTTTTAGTTTTAAAATTCCAAAGATAAAAGCTATTCCCAAATGCGACAGAACCCTTTTAAGAAATATAGGTCTATTTGAATAGAACTGACCAAAAAACGGGCTATTCTAATCCATAATTAGGAATTAATACTCAATCAGTTCTTAACTATATTTGAAAAAGGGGTTCAACTTTATTTAAAAAGTTAAACCCCGTTATTTTTAAAACTTACACACTTTTTAGGACTGTGTTTTTATCGATAATGATTTGTAAGTTCTTATTGCATTGAAACAATTACAAATTCACTTCTTCTGTTTAACTGATGTTCATCTTCTGTACAAGCTACATTATCTGAACATTTATTGATTAACTGACTTTCGCCATACCCTTTCCCTGATATTCTGGTTGGGGCAATTCCTCGTTTTACAAACCATTCGATTGTTGCTTTTGCTCTTTTATTAGACAATCTCATATTATATTCCTGAGTCTGTCTACTGTCTGTATGAGAACGAACATCGATTTTCATTTCAGGATATTGTTTCATTACAGCAAGTACTTTCTCTAATTCAAAAGCAGCTTCCTGACGAATAAATGATTTATCCAGATCAAAATAAATCATCGGAATATCTAAAGTTTTAGCCAAATCTGTCCCTACTTCTATTTGCTTGATTTGTTTATTTAATTTAATATCTAATTCAGGTTTATCATTTGTTGGCTGAATTGTAACCGAACTTTCATTAGTTTCATAATCTTGTTTTGAAACTCTTACATAATAGGTTTGATTGCATTTTACATCAAAATTGTAACTTCCGTTTTTATCCGAAATTATTGTTGCAATTTCCTTAAACTTATCGTCAAGCAAAATTACTTTTGCATCGGCTAAAGCTTCGTTCGTTTGAGAATCTGAAACAATTCCAAATAATTTTTTTTCACAATCCAGTCTTTTTGTTTCTGTGAATTTATAGATATCATCATTTCCAATTCCGCCTTCTTTGTTGGATGAGAAGTAACCTTTACGTGTATTGCTGTCAATTATAAAAGCAAAATCATCCAACTTGGTATTTACGGGTTCTCCAATATTTTGTACCAGATCAAAAGTAGCATCTTCCTTGATTTTTGCCACAAATACATCAAGTCCGCCTAATCCAGGACGTCCGTCGCTTGAAAAATAAAGTTCATTATCTCCGGATATAAACGGGAATGTTTCTCTTCCTTCGGTATTAATTGCTGTTCCTAAATTTTCCGGTTTCCCGAATGTTCCATCTTCATTAATAACAACACTAAACAAATCCGATTGTCCTAAAGTTCCCGGCATATCTGATGCAAAATACAGCTTTTTTTCGTCCAGACTTAAAGCCGGATGTGCAATACTGTATTGATCACTATTAAAAGGCAACTCAATAATATTTGCCCATTTATCATTTACAAATTCGGCTTTGTACAACTTTAATAATGTAATTCTTTTATTGTCTTTTCCTTTTTTACCTCCTAAAAAATTGTTTCGGGTAAAATACATTGTCTTTCCATCTTTGGTGAAAACCGGAGAAGATTCATTGAATTTTGAATTGATTTTTTTCTCAAACCGAATTGGATTATCTAAAGTTCCATCCGCTTTTAATTCCGCAGCATATAAATTCGTAAACGATTTATTTGTCCATTTAAATGTTTTTTTAATAACACTTCCAGTATCACGAGCAGAAGCAAATACTAATTTATTATTATAAATTGTACTTCCGTAATCTGATTGTTTCGAATTAATTCCGGCATTTGCAATATCAAATCTTCCTGAATTCGCTTTAATCTGCTCCAGATAATTTTTATTGTTTTCGAATAAAACGCCTCTTGTATCAGTTTTTACTTTCGCATTAAAAATTTCAAGCATTTTATCTGCTTTGGCATAATCACCCACAGATTTCAACGTCTGAGCATATCTGTAATAATATTCAGGTTCTTGTTGCTCGTTAAAAGCAAAAAGGGCGTCATACCACTTTGCAGCTTTCGGTAATTCGGCATTAAAATAATAGGAGTTTCCTAATCTCTGAAACATTTTTTCATCCTTATATCCGCTTTCTGCTACTTTTTCATAAATAGCGATAGCGTCTACAAAAGCATATTGATTGTACTCCTTCTCTGCTTTATTTAAAACTGTTTTTTGAGCCGTTCCGTTAAAACAAACAGACGACAAAACAGCAGCATAAATTATATTTTTAACTTTCATAATTAGAAAAATCTTGGTGAAGTTATACGTCCATATTTATTTAAGAATTCAAAACGGAGGAATATCTCGTGCGATCCTGAATTATAATTCACTAATTTGGTTGTTTCACGATCGTAAGCATAACCCAAATACAAACCATCTGTGATTTGAAAACCAGCCAGTGCACTTACCGAAGCGCTCCATCTGTAAGCCACTCCAATTACAAATTTATCGTTGAACATAAAGTTAGCCGATGCATCTACTTGCAATGGTGAACCTTCGACCATTTTTGTCATTATAGCCGGTTTAAATTTTACGGTTTCATAACGATCTAATTCAAATACATAACCTGCGATAAAATAATAGTTGATTTTGTCTTTGTAAATCGCAACATCATTATCATCATAACGATTGGTCTGAATGAAATTAGGAACCGATAAACCTACATAAGCTTTATCTGTATGCCAGTAAACTCCGGCTCCAATATTAGGCGTGAATTTATTTTTAAAATCCTGAAATTGCGGATCTCCCTGATCTTCCGGTGTTAATTTAGTTGGATCTAATTTGAATAAATTTGCTGATCCTTTTATGCCAAAAGATAATTTGGCTGTAGCCGATGTTGGTATAGAATACGAAAAATCTGCCGATAAGTTATTCTCATTCGTTGGACCTATTTTATCATTGATTAATGAAACTCCTAACCCAACGTTATTACCAACTGGTGTATTTACAGAAAAACTACTTGTTTCCGGCGCGCCATCTAACCCAACCCATTGGGTACGATATAAACCAAAAATACTCAGTACTCCACGTGATCCCGCATAAGCAGGATTCACATTAATGGTATTGTACATATATTGTGTAAATTGTGCATCCTGCTGTGCAAAGCTCGCAGTTGAACAAAACAGTAAAACTAAAATTAACTTTTTCATTTTTTTCATTTTTAATTACAGCTCAACTTCAACAAGCCAATTAATTAGCATAGAATATTATTTGGTCAAGTACAGATAACCCGCTTCCTGATGAGGAGTAGATTGATGGTCTTTATATTTTATGATATAATAATATGTTCCCTCTGGTAATCCTTTTGATTCTTTAATGGTAACACGTCCTTCTGAAATTCCTCTAAAGGCAACATCGGTATTATTGTAATGATCTCTTTCAAAAACCAATACACCCCAACGATTATAAATTTGAACTGTGTTGTCAGGATAACATTCTATTCCTTGTATATAGAATCTTTCGTTCATACTATCACCATTTATTGAAACGGCATTAAAAATTTTGATTACACAACCACTTAATAATAAAACTGTTGGATTGTCACCTAGATTATTTATGTTATCTGACTTATCCTCAACTTTAATTCCACTTAGAGTACTACCCATTACACTAGCCTGATTACTAATACTTCCATTATTAATATCATTTTGCGTGATGCTATATTGAGCACTAAAAGAAACTTCATCCGTATCATTTACATTCAAATCTATTGGACCTCCTGACATAATAATACCAGCTAATGGATCTAAAACAGTAATATTGTACAAAGGAACATTTCCAGTATTAGTAACCTTGAAGTTATAAGTTATAGTTTCGCCAGCATCTGCATTCCCATTACTATTTTCATCATTAAATACCGCTGTCTTAATTATGGCAATTGATGGAACTTCAACAAT
>NZ_NRQV01000063.1:0-3552 GCF_004119505.1 Flavobacterium sp. YO64
CCTTGTGAATTTTCTCCGCGCATAAAAGGTTGGAAAAGATTTTTCTGCTCATTCTCGGTCAGCGTTTTTCCAGTGTTTGAAATCGAAATAACTAGAGAATCGCCTACTGCACTTATTTTTACTTTTGCCTGTTTGTTATCCGAATAAACACAGGCATTTTTTAAAACATTGCTTATCGCAATTTCTAAAAGGTTTTTATTTCCCTTAATTTCCAGAGCAGAATCTAAGTTTTCGCTTTCTTCCATTTCAAAAAGAATAACAAAGTCAGGAAAGCTTTTATTCAGATTTTCAATTGCCCAAAACAAAATTTCATCTAAACGATGAGTTTCACCATTTTCTTGATTTTTAGAGTCGATTTTAGAAAGAATAAGTAATGAAGTAATTAACTCTGTCAGTTGATTTACATCTGATAAAATTGTTTTTAAGAAGCTTTTATTTTCAGGAGTTGTTTTAGGATCTGCAACTACATTTTCTATTTGAGATGTAATTCTAGATAATGGCGTTCTAAGTTCATGTGATGCGTGCGCAGTAAACTCTTTTTGTTTTTGATAAGAAATTTCAATTCGATCCATCATGAAATTGAATTCATTGGCAATTAAATCAATTTCATTTTTATTACTTTTTGATTTTATGCGAGTATCGAGATTGTTCTCGTTGATGTTTTTTATTTTTTGATGAAATAAACCTAATGGATTCATTGCTTTTTTAACCATAAATGAGGTTAATACCCAGCAAAGACAAGTAAAGAAGATATAAGATATAACTAAGGTATATCGTAAAAAAAGTAATTTACGTTTGCCATAATCATCAGTTGCTGATATTAGAGCATAAAAATCTTTGTCTTTAGTGTCATAGAAAACGCCGTATACTTCATAGTCTCCTTGTTGTTTAAAGAAAGTTTTGTGTTTTTTAAGGTATTTTAAATCATCAATAGACCAATTAATTTTAGCGTCATCAATACTGCTGTAAATAAGTTTAAATTGCGAATCAAATACTAGTGTTTTTTCGTCATACAGTTTATTTATAGAATTTTGATCGATCATTTTTAAAAGTTGATCATCAACTTCTTTAACATTAACTAATAACTTAATGTTAGAAAGCGCTTTAATTTCTAGTCGATCTCTAAATTCTTCTTTTCTAAAATTAGAATATAAAACAAATATCACAGTTGAAGCCAATCCAAAAAGGATTGTAAACAGCAGGCTTACTAAAAGTGATATTCTGTTTTTTAAAGTCATTCTTGATTGCTTAAATAGTATCCGTAGCCAATTTTAGTTCGTATAAGTTTTACTTCATGATCTTTGTCGATTTTCTTGCGCAGAAAATTGATGTAAACTTCAATCGTGTTTTGATTCGTTTCTATATGATAATCCCATAGTTTTTCAGCAATAAACTGCTTTGATAACACTTTGCCTTTAGCATGAGCTAGAATTAGGATTAGATTAAATTCTTTCGGAGTCAGTTTAATTTCTTCTCCAGCGCGAAAAACTTTCATTTCATCTTCTTGAATTTCTAAATCTTCAATAAGAATCTTTTGTTCTGTTTGCTGCGGAATTTCCTTTCGTCTTAGTAAAGAGGAAATTCTGGCATATAATTCTTCAAAATGAAAAGGTTTTACCAGATAATCATCAGCACCATTATCAAAAGAAGCCAATTTATCTTCAATTTCACTAAATGCCGTAAGCATTATTATAGGTGTTTTTTTATCAATCTCTCGAATACCTTTGCAAACCTCAATTCCATTTGTTCCAGGAACATTTATATCAAGAATGATTAAATCATACTCATAAGGAAAGTATTTTTTAAGAAGTAAAGTTCCGTCATAGAATGGAAAACACTCGATTTTTTTTGTGGCGAAAAATGCTGAAATCTCTTTAGATAAAGTAAAGTCGTCTTCGAGTAGTAAAATTTTCATGGTATTTTTTAAGTATTAGTCAATTGGGCTGCTCTTAAAGCAGCCAAATTGACATTTTGTAGATTCTCTTATTTAAAATAAGAAAAAGTTTCATTGTTTTCAATCTTCAGTATTGAAGCATAAATCAGCTGAATTACATTTTCTACATCTTCTCTGTGTACCATTTCTACAGTTGTGTGCATATAACGTAAAGGCAGCGAGATTAATGCAGATGCTACACCGCCATTACTGTATGCAAATGCATCAGTATCCGTTCCAGTAGCTCTTGAAGTTGCATGACGTTGAAAAGGAATTTTGCATTCCTCAGCCGTATCAACAATTAAATCGCGCAATTTATTTTGAACTGCTGGAGCGTAGGCAATAACGGGACCTTTACCCATTTTTAGATCTCCCTCAACTTTTTTGTCAATCATTGGAGTAGTAGTATCATGGCAAACATCAGTTACAATTGCAACATTTGGTTTAATAGTCTGAGCAATCATTTCAGCACCGCGTAAACCAATTTCTTCCTGAACAGAATTTACAATGTACAATCCAAAAGGAAGTGTTTTTTTGTTTTCATGCAATAAACGAGCAACTTCGGCAATCATAAAGCCGCCCATTCTATTATCGATCGCTCGACAAACGAATTTATTTTCATTCAGAACCATAAATTCGTCAGGATATGTTATTACGCAGCCAACATGAACGCCCATCGCTTCGACTTCTTCTTTTGTTTCACAGCCTAAGTCAATAAAAATGTTGCTTAATTTTGGAATTTCTTCCTTGTCTCGTAAACGTGTATGAATTGCCGGCCAGCCAAAAACACCTTTTACAATTCCTTTTTTAGTATGAATATTAACTCTTTTTGATGGTGCGATTTGATGATCAGAACCACCATTTCTAATAACATATAATAAACCATCATCAGTAATATAATTTACATACCACGAAATTTCGTCAGCATGTCCTTCAATAACAACTTTAAAAGGAGCATCAGGGTTAATAACTCCAACAGCTGTACCGTATGTATCAGTTATAAAAGTGTCAACATATGGTTTTAAATAATTCATCCAAAGCTTTTGTCCTTCACTTTCGTAACCCGTCGGAGAAGCATTATTTAGATAACTTTCTAAGAAAGAAAGAGAGGCATCATTTAAGATAGATTTTGTACTCATAAAAATATTTTTGCGCTAATTTATAAATTTGGTATTAGAGTTGTGTATAAATATATAATTTTACATTTAAATTAAGACTCCATGAGATTTACCTGCAGTATTTTATTTTTATTAATGATTTCGTTTTCCAGTATTGCACAAGTTACTCCGAAAGAAAATCAAGAAATGGGTTATATATTAACCGAGAAAGATTCTATTCTTAACGATACAATACAACTACCTGAAATTATTGTTTCAAAAGGTCAAAAATTAAGTCCCGAAGAACAAAAGCAATTTCAGATTTTACAGAATAGAGTTTATAAAGTTTACCCTTATGCAAAATTAGCGTCAGATAGATTGACTGCATTGAATAAAGGCATGGCACGCTTGAATAGTAATCGCGAAAAGAAGAAGTACTTCAAGATTGTTGAAGACTACCTTAATAATGAATTTGAAGACAGGTTAAAGAAGTTGTCTAGAAAACAAGGTCAGATTCTTGTA
>NZ_NRQV01000064.1:0-2915 GCF_004119505.1 Flavobacterium sp. YO64
CTTAATATCTTCAAAAAATAAGATTCTTTCTATTGTATAAATTAAAAGCAAATGATTTAGTTTTTATAATATTAAACTTGTCTATACTGATTTTAAGAACGTATAATACATTTTAAAAACAAATGAAATAAAACCAATGAACAAATTACAAAACTTCAAAATAAAGCAATTATTTGGATATCAGAATGTTGATCTACATTTTGATAACAATGTCCTAATCTTAATGGGGGAAAATGGATTAGGCAAAACATCCATACTTAATTCATTATATTTTACACTTACAAAAAAATGGAAAAAACTATTAAAAATAAACTTTGAAGAAATTTCTTTAGTAATTGACAATGTCAACTTTAGCTTTACAAAGCTACAGCTAGCGAGCTATCTAGAGAACCTCAATAATAAAAAAAATTTAAGATATAAAAATTTAAAATCTGAAATAATAAAAATTTTAAATGTTGAGGATTTAAATTCATTTATTTCAAATAGAACTGATGAAAATATAGATAAACATAGAATAATATATGAGTATATACGTAAAAATAAATTATCCTCAGAACTGAACAGTCCTCCTATCGGTTTATTAGTTGAATTAATTGACCAAATTTCTAGACAACCCAATTTTACTGGTCTGGAAAATTTAGTTAATTTTTTAGAAACAGAATTCAAAACCAATATTATCTATTTCCCAACATACAGAAGGGTTGAAGAAGAATTACATAATTTGGGGAAGTTAAGAAGAATACACACTGAGGATCATTTGCCGTGGTTTGATGAAGATGAAAAAGAGGAGACTGAGGATTTAGAAGATGAAACTCTTATTCAATTTGGAATGGAAGATGTAGAAGAACGAATTAAAAAAATAATCTCAAAAATTAACGATAGTTCAATAAAAGGTTTCGCAAAAGTAACGGGCGAAATGTTGCACCAATTACAAGAAGGTTTTCCAAAATTATCAAAGGATGATATCCTAAATATTAATAGAAATAACATCGAAATAATACTAAATCGTGTTAAAAATAATCTATCACAAGATGATAGACAAAATATTTTAAGACTTTTAGATTCAAAAGAATTGTTGACTAAACCTGAACTCGCTTACTTTTTGACAAAACTTGAGGACATTTATATACGCCAAAGAGAATTAGATAATTCAATTAAAGATTTTGAAAAAGTTACTAACCAATACTTAGTAGGCAAAAAAATGTTCTTTGATGAAAGCTCGGTAACGCTAAATATTTACAATAGTCTAACGGAAGAAAAGGTTGAACTTAATCAATTATCTTCGGGAGAAAAACAGATTATTTCTCTTTTTTCAAAAATATACTTAGAAGATCTAAATGATTTAATGATTTTCTTTGACGAACCAGAACTTTCGCTTTCAATAAAATGGCAAAAACAATTATTACCTCATGTTATGGAATCAAATAAATGTAAATTTTTACTTGCGGTGACACATTCACCATTTATTTTTACAAATGAGTTAGAAAGCTTTGCAATTGGTATGAATGTATTTTTAGATTAAATATGAGCGATAATATAATTGAAATTGCAAAAAAGGAACTAGAATCAAATCTAGTTGCTTATGCCGAATTTGTTTTAGATTTTAATAAAGACTTAAATAATATCTATTGCTTTTATGAAGGTAAAGATGATCGATCTTATTATTCTTTTAGAATAAAATCGCATAACTCTAAATATACTTTATATAATTACACTTGTAACGGAAAGGGTAACGTAATAAATTTGCATAAAACAATAAATAACCATAAAGTTTACGCAAATTCAACAACATTATATTTTGTAGACAAAGACTATGAAGTTAATAACTTAGATAGTAAAATCTACGTTACGCCATTCTATAGCATTGAAAATTTCTACGTTATTGATGAGGCATTTGAGAATATTCTAGTTAATGAATTCAAAATTCCTAAAAGCTGTGAAAGTTACAAACAAGCAATTGAACTTTATAGAAATTGCAAGGAAGTTTTTCACTCAAACATTATAATTTTAAATGCTTGGTTAAGTTGCCAAAATGATTATCGCAAAGAGAACAATTTAAATACAAGACTGAATATTGAAGATACATTAAAGAAATTTTTTAATTTTGACATTTTTGAAAAAATAGTGAATACAGATTTAAAAACAATCACCTTTCCAGAAGAGCTTAAAACTCAAGAAAAAATTGAAACTATATTTTCTGAATCTCCCAAAATAGCTACTGAGAATTTCAATAAAAAACTAGATCTATTTAAGACTGTTAATCAATCTGAGACATTTAGAGGTAAATTTGAATTAAAATTTTTAATTTCTTTTCTAAACAAACTTCAAGATGAAATCGGTAAAAGAAAGGGCTCTATCTTTTCTAAAAGACATTCATGTTCTTTAAGATTTGAATATGCTACGTCTATTTCCCAACTGAGTAATAACGCAGTAAATTGCGAACAATTAGTAAAATACTTAAATACTTTCACAAAAGAAATCGTTGCGTAAGTTGCCCCATCGCGCAGATATATCTCTGCGGTTCGTTAGCGCGGATTTGCAATCCGTGCCCGCAACAGTAAGAAATCATAAAAACCCGCTCTCCGCAGTGTTCCTTCCGAAGCGCTACGCAAATGTCTCCGACTTTGCGTATTTTTTTTGCTCTTAAAAATCATAAACCTGTCAAAAGTCTCCCGACTTTTCCGAATCATTTTAAAATAATTATTTTTATAACCTGAAAGCTTTCGGGATTACACAACGGATAATAAAAAGCCCGCTCTTCGAAGTATTCCTTCCGAAGCGCTACGCAAATGTCTCTGACTTTGCGTTTTTTTTTTCTCTTAAAAACCATAAACTTGTCAAAAGTCTCCTGACTTTTCCCGAATCATTTTAAAATAATTATTTTTATAACCCGAAAGCTTTCGGGGATTACACAA
>NZ_NRQV01000065.1:0-1928 GCF_004119505.1 Flavobacterium sp. YO64
CTGAATCTGTAAGTCAAAGAATATTTTCGTGTCGTTTTATGAAACATTCTTCGCAGAGCAGGCGTTTATTTGTCATCAAAATTTAGATTAATTCTCATTTTAGATTTTAATTTAAAAAAGTCTATTTTTTCTAAAGGTCCATAAATTTTATCATATCTTTTATCTATAATAAAATAATTTCTTTTTGAAGAATTTTTAGGTATTTGCAAGGCAATAATATAATTAATATTCGATTTAGCTTTTTTTACATTTGCGCTTATTTTTACATCCTTGAAAATATTTTTATTAAAACTTTTGTAGATAATTGCACCATTAGGATAACCAATATCCATAGCTTCATATTCTGGTAAATAATAATAATCATTACCAAGATTTGTGTTATCCGCACAACTAAAAATTATAAAGAGTAATACGGTAAAATATGTTTTTTTCATTTTAATATTTGAATTGATATAATGTATTTTACAAACCCGTCTTCGCTGAGTAATCTGAACTACGCAATATCAAAAACTTTCGGGACTAATTTTACGTTTCATTAGAACTTTTTAGAAAGGTTAAAAGAGAAGGCAATTTTACAATTAAGATCAAATCTTAGTTATGTGATTTCTTTTTTAAAAGGAATAGAATTATAAGAAGCGGAATAAAAGAATAATAAAAATACAACTCCGAAACAGCATCAATTTTTTGCGATTTAAGATCTGTTTTATCGTTATAAAAGACTTCATTGTTAAGCGTATTTCTAAGCACTTCGATCGTTTTTACATTTTGATTGTAAGTGTATGCTCCTGTAATCACTGCCGAATTGATGTAAGCGCAATCTATTTCTTTTTTTGTTTTAAAATGCAATAAATTACCGCGAATTATGGTATGATCTTTTGAAGTAGATTTTCCCTGACTAGAAGAAACTTCACTCTGAACAAAAGCAGTGTCAACTACAAAAGTATCTTTTTTAAGATATTTTTCGGGATTGTATAAGGCTTTATAATTTTCAAAAGGTTTTTTGAAACTGCCTGCAATATCCTGATTTATAAAACCATGAACTAATTGAGTAGTTAATACAAGTACCGAAGTTAGGAGATGCACTAATAAGACGACCTTGATGACTTTATATTTTTTGAAAAACGGATGATTTTTTAGTTTCATTTTGAGACAATTCTGTACGCATATTTACAATTGGTGCCTGATGTAAATAATGCTGAATTTGGAATGTTTTATATGGTTTGTTTGAAATCAGAAACCTTCGCAGAGCAAAGAAATCCTGTTTATTCAATTTTGAATTTGTTGATTCTTTTTCGGAACAATAAAAATTCTATTGTGGTTAGAAATAGATAAGTTATTGAAAAAAGGGCAGGCCTTTTTAGAATAGTTGCATTGTGTAAGTTGGTGTCAATTAGTAAATTAATAAGGATAAAAATGACACAAAATAATGGGAATCCTAAAAAAGCCAAAAGTGACCAGTAGAAATTATTTCTGATTTTTTCGTTCAAATTTAAAAGAATTGCAAACGAAGAGATAATCATCGCAATAAAATATACAGCAGAAAAACCTAGATTTATTATGAGATCTAAAAGCTGTAGAAATTTTTCAAAGGAATTTCCCTCGATCATCTTTGTTTCTGAAATCACAATTCTATAAATAAAAAATAATGAAATGCTTATCAGGAAATTAATAATCCAAAATCGAAATACAAGTTTTTTCATTTTTTTTGTGAAGCTAGTTTTTTATTATCCGTTGTGTAATCCCGAAAGCTTTCGGGTTATAAAAATAATTATTTTAAAATGATTCGGGAAAAGTCAGGAGACTTTTGACAAGTTTATGGTTTTTAAGAGAAAAAAAAACGCAAAGTCAGAGACATTTGCGTAGCGCTTCGGAAGGAATACTTCGAAGAGCGGGCTTTTTATTATCCGTTGTGTAATCCCGAAAGCTTT
>NZ_NRQV01000066.1:0-909 GCF_004119505.1 Flavobacterium sp. YO64
TATATATGTAGAAAGTCATACTATAATAATATATAAGAGTAAGTTTTGTTTGGCTGAGCGAAGTCGAAGCTTTTTAGAGTTTAGAATTTGGGATTTTTGTATTGGAATTTTCAGGAGCTAATCCCGCTATCCGTTTCAATCTTTTATTTTGAACCCCCAAAAAAAGGATTTCTGCTTCTATCGGGGCTATGACATCGGTTTTCACAAGAAAGAAAAGGAAAACTTAGCGTCTGAGGGTCTTTTCGAGATTAAAAACGGCGGTAAGCGGCTTTCAAAAACGTAGAATCTCTTCAGAAAACGATATAAAAAGCTAAAAACTCCTCAAAAGAGGAGTTGTAAAAAGGCCGAAAAATAAAGAAAATGCAGTGAAACGAGGAAAAACCGCACAAGGGGTCAAAAAAGATTGATCTGTAAAGAATCTGTTATCAGTGAGTTAAGAAATAAAGTAAAAAAAGATTAAAAAAACTTTGCAAAAAGTCTTGTTTAAGTGAATAAAGGTGGTACTTTTGCACCCGCAACAGCGATAAACGTTCACCGAAATACTGACAGGGATTTTAATTAAAGAGAAAAGAAATTTTCGAAAAAAGATTAGAAAAAGCTTGTGAGAATGGAAAACGGATATTACATTTGCACCCCGCAAAATGCGGAAAGTTATTTGAGAGATTGGTAAGAGAAATGAGAAAAAGGGGACGAAAAAAAAGTTTCAAAATTTTTTAAATTTTTCTTGCGAGAAACAAAATAAATTTTTAGTTTTGCACCCGCTTTGAGAAACAACTTAAGGTGGAGAAAATAAAGAAATACACGTTCGTAGACATATTGAATTGACAGCCGTTTTGAAAGAGATTTCAAAACAAATAGAATAAGAGTAATAGAGTCGTAAGATTCGAAAAGAACCGATAGATATTCATT
>NZ_NRQV01000067.1:0-839 GCF_004119505.1 Flavobacterium sp. YO64
AATTGNGTAAGTTCTGTTGCGAACTTAGAATCGTTGATAATTGTACTTGCATTGTTTGATTACTATCGGCTACAACATCTATTGTAGTTTCTGTATCATTTTCACTCTTGTAAACATATTTTCCGTCGTTGGCTGCATTTTTATCTAAGGTTGTCACCGTTTCTGCATCTCCAACCATATCAACAAGTTTTATTACTGTTGCTGGACCGTTTTCTGCCTGATAGGTTAATGCTTTTCCTGTTGCGTCATAAGCAAGTGAAGTCAAAGTTTCGTTTGAACCTACAAATTGCGTAAGTTCTGTTGCGAACTTAGAATCGTTGATAATTGTGCTTGCATTGTTGATTACATCGGCTACAACATCTATTGTAGTTTCTGTATCATTTTCGCTCTTATAAACATACTTTCCGTCGTTGGCAGCATTTTTATTTAAGGTTGTCAGCGTTTCTGCATCTCCTACCATATCAACAAGATTAATTACTGTTGCTGGACCACTTTCTGCTTGGTAACTTAATTTTTTACCTGCAGCGTCATAAGCAAGTGAAGTCAAAGTTTCGTTTGAACCTACAAATTGCGTAAGTTCTGTTGCGAACTTAGAATCGTTGATAATTGTGCTTGCATTGTTGATTACATCGGCTACAACATCTATTGTAGTTTCTGTATCATTTTCACTCTTATAAACATACTTTCCGTCGTTTGCAGCGTTTTTATCTAAGGTTGTCAGTGTTTCTGCATCTCCAACCATATCAACAAGTTTTATTACTGTTGCTGGACCGTTTTCTGCCTGATAGGTTAATGCTTTTCCTGTCGCGTCATAAGCAAGTGAAGTCAAAGTTTCGTTT
>NZ_NRQV01000068.1:0-805 GCF_004119505.1 Flavobacterium sp. YO64
GTAGTTAATACTGTTGTCCCTGTTACTATATTTCCTCCTGTTGAGGCATCATACCAAACAATATTACTTGTTACTGGGCTTACATTAATACTTGCAATTGTTGGTGCATTTACTAAACAGAAATCTTGATCGGTATCTGCAATATTTGGTGTACCAGGATCTGTAACATTTACCGCTACAGCTAATCTTACATTACTTTCACAAGTTGTTGTGGCATCTTTTAAAGCAGCGTAGTAAGTTCTTGTCGTTAATGCTGTTGTTGATGTTACTACGTTTCCTCCTGTTGAGGCATCATACCAAACAATATTTCCTGTTTCTGGACTTACATTAAGTACCGTTGGCCAATTGTCGGTGCATTTATTAAACAGAATTCTTGATCCTTATCTGTTATATTTGGCGTGCCTGGATCTGATACATTTATTGCAACAGCCAACCTTACATTGCTTTCACAAGTTGTTGTGGCATCTTTTAAAGCCGCATAATACGTTCTTGTTGTCAATGCTGTTGCTGCTGTTAGTACATTTCCTCCTGTTGAGGCATCATACCAAACTATATTTCCTGTTTCTGGACTTACATTTATACTTGCAATTGTCGGTGCATTTACTAAACAGAAATCTTGATCTGTATCTGTTATATTTGGCGTACCTGGATCCGATACATTTATTGCAACAGCTAATCTTACATTGCTTTCACAAGTTGTTATGGCATCTTTTAAAGCCGCGTAATAAGTTCTTGTAGTTAATGCTGTTGCTGCTGTTACTACGTTTCCTCCTGTTGAAGCATCATACCAAACTATATTTCCTGT
>NZ_NRQV01000069.1:0-566 GCF_004119505.1 Flavobacterium sp. YO64
CAAAGTTTCGTTTGAACCTACAAATTGCGTAAGTTCTGTTGCGAACTTAGAATCGTTGATAATTGTGCTTGCATTGTTGATTACATCGGCTACAACATCTATTGTCGTTTCTGTATCATTTTCGCTTTTATAAACATACTTTCCGTCGTTGGCAGCATTTTTATCTAAGGTTGTCAGTGTTTCTGCATCTCCTACCATATCAACAAGATTAATTACTGTTGCTGGACCGTTTTCTGCCTGATAGGTTAATGCTTTTCCTGTCGCGTCATATACAAGTGATGTCAAAGTTTCGTTTCCTTTTACAATTTCATTGATATTTACCACTTGTGTTGCGCCTGATGCATCTGTATAAGTAAATTCGTTGGTTGTAGAATTGAACGATACTGTACCTTCGGACTTAGTAACAAAATTGTTTAAAACATTAGTTACCGCAGGATTATTGATAATTGTTTCAAAATTAGTTGCAACATCGCCTACTACGTCAATAGTAACATTGTCTCCTGCCTCATTTGCATAAGTATAGCTTCCGTTATTATTGTTTGTAATTGTTGTAACAGTTTCTTTTG
>NZ_NRQV01000070.1:0-502 GCF_004119505.1 Flavobacterium sp. YO64
ATATATATATATGTAGAAAGTCATACTATAATAATATATAAGAGTAAGTTTTGTCTGGCTGAGCGAAGTCGAAGCTTTTTAGAGTTTAGAATTTGGGATTTTTGTATTGGAATTTTCAGGAGCTAATCCCGCTATCCGTTTCAATCTTTTATTTTGAACCCCCAAAAAAAGGATTTCTGCTTCTATCGGGGCTATGACATCGGTTTTCACAAGAAAGAAAAGGAAAACTTAGCGTCTGAGGGTCTTTTCGAGATTAAAAACGGCGGTAAGCGGCTTTCAAAAACGTAGAATCTCTTCAGAAAACGATATAAAAAGCTAAAAACTCCATAAAAAGGGAATGGTAAAAAAGGCTGAAAAATAAAGAAAACACAGTGAAACGAGGAAAAACCGCACAAGGAGTCAAAAAAGATTGATCTGTAAAGAATCTGTTATCAGTGAGTTAAGAAATAAAGTAAAAAAAGATTAAAAAAACTTTGCAAAAAGTCTTGTTTAACTGGATAAA
>NZ_NRQV01000071.1:0-481 GCF_004119505.1 Flavobacterium sp. YO64
TTTCCGTTATCAACTGTAGTTGTAATTCCTTTTCCATTATTTCCTGTAGCTCCTTGTGCTCCAGTTTCTCCTTTTGCTCCGTCAGTTCCTTTTGGTCCTGTTAAGTTAGAAGTGGTAAAAGTTGTGCCGTCAGTGTACGTAATTGTAAACGTTCCGTTTCCGTTATCAACTGTAGTTGTGATTCCTTTTCCATTATTTCCTGTAGCTCCTTGTGCTCCAGTTTCTCCTTTTGGTCCTGTTAAGTTTGAAGTGGTAAAAGTTGTGCCGTCAGTATAAGTAATTGTAAACGTTCCGTTTCCGTTATCAACTGTAGTTGTGATTCCTTTTCCATTATTTCCTGTAGCTCCTTGTGCTCCAGTTTCTCCTTTTGGTCCTGTTAAATTAGAAGTGGTAAAAGTTGTACCATCAGTATAAGTAATTGTAAAAGTTCCGTTTCCATTATCAACTGTAGTTGTAATTCCTTTTCCATTACTTCCTGCTG
>NZ_NRQV01000072.1:0-444 GCF_004119505.1 Flavobacterium sp. YO64
GTCTACAAATTGAGTCAATTCAGTTACAAACTTAGGATCGTTGATAATTGTGCTTGCGTTGTTAACGACATCAGCTACAACATCAATTGTAGTTTCTGTATCATTTTCGCTCTTATAAACATACTTTCCGTCGTTGGCTGCGTTTTTATCCAATGTTGTAATGGTCTCGTTTCCTTTTACAATCTCATTGATATTTACCACTTGTGTTGCTCCTGATGCATCTGTATAAGTAAATTCGTTGGTTGTAGAATTGAACGATACTGTACCTTCTGATTTAGTAACAAAATTGTTTAAAACATTAGTTACCGCAGGATTATTGATAATTGTTTCAAAATTAGTTGCAACATCGCCTACTACGTCAATAGTAACATTGTCTCCTGCCTCATTTGCATAAGTATAGCTTCCGTTATTATTGTTTGTAATTGTTGTAACAGTTTCTTTTGC
>NZ_NRQV01000073.1:0-350 GCF_004119505.1 Flavobacterium sp. YO64
AAATTGATTCATCGCCAAACGGGGATAACAACCTATGAACTGATAAAGACTTTAAAAAGCGGTTTCAAAGCGTTTGTGTCGAATACAACAGCTAATTTATTTGATATAAGTTTGAAAACCGAGTATAAGCCATATGAAGTAAATGAGGATTATCTAATAGAAACAATTCTGGTTCGTGCTTTTGAATCTGGACGTTTACTGAATCAAACACCAGCTAATCCTGTAAATTATGATAATTTGATGGAGCATTGGGAAGCCAAAGCAAAAGCAGTCAATAAAAACTAATACTATAATATATATTAATCACAGCCCGGCAGGTTTTCGAAACCTGTCGGGTTTATTTTTTTCTA
>NZ_NRQV01000074.1:0-347 GCF_004119505.1 Flavobacterium sp. YO64
TGATCGAAGCTGTCGTTTCTGCTACTGCATCGATTGTCGGCTGGCTAACTACAATAACTGAAGTTACTTCATCACAGTTACCTGGATTGGTTACTTCGCAGATTTTGTACGTTACATCATAATTTCCTGCTGGAGTGTTCGGTACAACTGTTACTGTTCCGTCTGTATTTAATGTTAAGCCTGTTGGTACTGTTACTGGGGTTACTTTTACCTCCCCAGGGTTAGTACCCACTACTACAGCAGCTCCGTTTAATTTATCATTCAACGTTAAAGCTGGAGTTGTTCCTCCTGTGTAACCATTGATCGAAGCTATCGTTTCTGCTACTGCATCGATTATTGGCTGGCCT
>NZ_NRQV01000075.1:0-305 GCF_004119505.1 Flavobacterium sp. YO64
ATTGTTGCGGTAACAGAAACGACCCCTTCGGTTAATGGATTACCAGGTGGCACCACCACGGCATTAACGGCAACGATACCTTAAATGGAAGCCCAGTAGTAGTAGGTACTGCAGCAGGGAATGTACAAATCACATCAAGTACGGTTCCAGTAGGATCAGGACTAGTAGTAAATGCAGATGGAACAGTAACAGTTCCGGCCAACACCCCATCTGGAAACTATTCAGTAAGCTATACGATTTGTGAAGTAAACAACCCATTGAATTGTAGTACTATTAGCTCTACGGTAGTAGTAAGTGCCCCGGCG
>NZ_NRQV01000076.1:0-272 GCF_004119505.1 Flavobacterium sp. YO64
ACAACTACAGTAGCTGTAGCTGTATCACAGTTTGATGGATTGGCTCCTACTTCACATAATTGGTACGTGATGCTGTAGCTTCCTGATACTGTATTTGCATCAAGAGTCAAGACTCCTTCTGAATCAATACTTAATGGACCTGTTCTAATTGGCGTTACATCGGTATTTGATGCTGTAACAGCTGCTCCGTTTAAGGTATCATTGCTTGTTACTGTTCCAACTGTTACGGCTGCTGTACTGCTTGGCACTGCGCTGTAATTGTCGTCTTGAGC
>NZ_NRQV01000077.1:0-271 GCF_004119505.1 Flavobacterium sp. YO64
GTTGCTTGGACCTGCATTGGTTGCTGTTAAAGTAAAAGTAACATTACTGCCAACATTAGGCGTAGCGCTACTTGCGGTTTTGGTTATACCAACATTAGACTGCGCAACCGGGGTTGGGGTAACACTAGAGGTATTATTTCCAGGGGTAGGATCTGCTTCATTGGCAGTTATACTCGCACTGTTGGTATACGTTCCTGAGGCATTGACTGTGGCAATGATAGATAAGGTAGCATTCGCTCCATTGGCTAAAGTACCAATGGCCCAGATTCCA
>NZ_NRQV01000078.1:0-268 GCF_004119505.1 Flavobacterium sp. YO64
CGTTTCTGCATCTCCTACCATATCAACAAGATTAATTACTGTTGCTGGACCACTTTCTGCTTGGTAACTTAATTTTTACCTGTCGCGTCATAAGCAAGTGATGTCAATGTTTCGTTTGAACCTACAAATTGCGTAAGTTCTGTTGCGAACTTAGAATCGTTGATAATTGTACTTGCATTGTTGATTACATCGGCTACAACATCTATTGTAGTTTCTGTATCATTTTCACTCTTGTAAACATATTTCCGTCGTTGGCTGCATTTTTATT
>NZ_NRQV01000079.1:0-259 GCF_004119505.1 Flavobacterium sp. YO64
CCGCATAATACATTCTTGTTGTTAATGCTGTTGCTGCTGTACTACATTTCCTCCTGTTGAGGCATCATACCAAACTATATTTCCTGTTTCTGGACTTACATTAATACTTGCAATTGTTGGTGCATTTATTAAACAGAAGTCTTGATCTTTATCTGTTATGTTTGGAGTGCCCGGATCTGTAACACTTACAACTACAGCTTGTCGTACTTTGCTTTCGCAAGTTGTTGTGGCATCTTTTAAGGCCGCATAGTACGTTCTT
>NZ_NRQV01000080.1:0-235 GCF_004119505.1 Flavobacterium sp. YO64
CGGAACTTTTACAATTACGTATACTGACGGTACAACTTTTACCACTTCTAATTTAACAGGAGCAAAGGAGAAACTGGAGCACAAGGAGCTACAGGAAATAATGGAAAAGGAATCACAACTACAGTTGACAATGGAAACGGAACGTTTACAATTACTTATACTGACGGCACAACTTTTACCACTTCTAACTTAACAGGACCAAAAGGAACTGACGGAGCAAAAGGAGAAACTGGAC
>NZ_NRQV01000081.1:0-252 GCF_004119505.1 Flavobacterium sp. YO64
CTGCAGGAGCAGCGTTGATGGTTAATACAACAGCCGTTCTTGTCAAACTTGAACAACTGCCGTTTGATGTCTGTCCGTATAATGTTCTTGTAGCAGCAGCTGTACTTACTAAAGTCGCTGGACTTACTACATTGCCTCCTGAAGCTGCATCATACCAAACAATAGTTGATCCTGATGGTACTGTAGCGCTAGCCGTTAGAGTCTGCGATGAACCTGTCTCACATACCGTTACGTTAACTGGAGCTGTAGGCG
>NZ_NRQV01000082.1:0-229 GCF_004119505.1 Flavobacterium sp. YO64
TGCTGCTCCTTGAGGTCCTTGTGCTCCAGTATCTCCCTTTGCCCCAGTATCACCTTTAGTTCCTGCAATTCCTTGTGGTCCTGTTGCCCCAATATCACCTTTTGCTCCTGCAGTTCCTTGTGGTCCTGCTGCTCCAGTGTCTCCTTTTGCTCCGTCAGTTCCTTTTGGTCCTGTTAAATTAGAAGTGGTAAAAGTTGTACCGTCAGTATAAGTAATTGTAAAAGTTCCA
>NZ_NRQV01000083.1:0-224 GCF_004119505.1 Flavobacterium sp. YO64
AATTAAAGAGAAAAGAAATTTTCGAAAAAAGATTAGAAAAAGCTTGTGAGAATGGAAAACGGATATTACATTTGCACCCCGCAAAATGCGGAAAGTTATTTGAGAGATTGGTAAGAGAAATGAGAAAAAGGGGACGAAAAAAAAGTTTCAAAATTTTTTAAATTTTTCTTGCGAGAAACAAAATAAATTTTTAGTTTTGCACCCGCTTTGAGAAACAACTTAAT
>NZ_NRQV01000084.1:0-221 GCF_004119505.1 Flavobacterium sp. YO64
GCAAATTTTAGAATTAATCGTAATACTTGAATTATCTGAATAGCATCCATTAACTAAAGCTGTAATAATATAACTTCCTACAGGAGCTATAACTATATCAGCATTTTGAACAATATCTACAGAAGGACTTATAACATAATTATAAGTTGCATTATAATTACTAATTCTAAAACTTCCTTTAAGATCTGTACATACTCTTGTATTTTCAATTACAATTGGCA
>NZ_NRQV01000085.1:0-206 GCF_004119505.1 Flavobacterium sp. YO64
GTAAGGTTGGCTGTTGCAATAAATGTATCAGATCCAGGCACGCCAAATATAACAGATAAGGATCAAGAATTCTGTTTAATAAATGCACCGACAATTGCAAGTATTAATGTAAGTCCAGAAACAGGAAATATTGTTTGGTATGATGCCTCAACAGGAGGAAACGTAGTAACATCAACAACAGCATTAACGACAAGAACTTACTACGC
>NZ_NRQV01000086.1:0-210 GCF_004119505.1 Flavobacterium sp. YO64
GTCGTTAATGCTGTTGTTGAAGTTACTACGCTTCCTCCTGTTAAAGCGTCGTACCAAACTATGTTTCCTGTTACGGGATTTACATTTATACTTGCAATTGTTGGTGTATTTACTAAACAGAAATCTTGATCGGTATCTGCAATATTTGGTGTACCAGGATCTGTAACGGTAACCGCTACTGCCAACCTTACATTGCTTTCACAAGTTGTT